>CAYHFV010000016.1:0-9904 GCA_964356055.1 uncultured Candidatus Saccharibacteria bacterium | reverse complement strand
GAAAGGGAAGAGTTTCAAGGAATTCATCGAATCATGCGGTGGACTCGAACTTGGATAACACACCGCTCTAAGGATTTGAAGATCGATCGGTGCGGTCGCGAGACATTGACTAACTTGCATTTAGTCGTTGTTCTGATTAGACTGGAAAAGCAATGATCATCGCACGAGCGCCCATGCGCATCAGTTTCGTTGGGGGCGGCACCGACCTCAAGGAGTTCTATACGCGCTATCCTGGCCGCGTCATTTCGACCGCGATAAACAAGTACGCCTATGTGACAGTGAACCGTCCGCCGCTCGTGAAAACGGTTTCCGCGCGGTACCTCACGTCCGAATTGGTAGATCACCCGAAGGAGCTAAAGCATAACCGGATCCGCGAAGCGCTCCTTCACTTCGGCATTCACAGCCACATCGATGTCGGCACCTTCTCCGACGTGCCAGTGAAGACCGGTTTGGGTTCGTCCTCGAGTTTTTCCGTCGCGCTCATGAAGGCTCTGCTGCTTTCGCAGGGGAAGAAAGTTGGCCGGGGAGAGATCGCGGAGCTCGCATCTCATTTAGAGATCGATCTGGTGAAAGAGCCGATCGGAAAGCAGGACCAGTATGCCTCTGCTTTCGGTGGATTGAATATCTTCCAGTTCAATCCCGACCACACGGTCGAGGTCATGCCGGTGCGCTTGGATTTCAAGCGGAAGTCGGATTTCGAAAATCATTTGATGCTTTTCTATACCGGCATTTCCCGCGACGCCTCTTCCGTGCTTACGGAACAGCGGGCGAATACGGCAAACAAATTCGAAGTTTTGAAAAAGATGTCCGATTCAGTTTTCGAATTCCGCGATAAACTTACGGCGGGGGATTTCGAAGGCCTCGGAAAGATGCTCCACGAAGGCTGGCTTTTGAAAAAGACCCTGGCTTCAAACGTCTCGAACCCCATAATCGACGACCTCCATTCGGCCGGTTTGGGCGCGGGTGCCTGGGGCGGCAAGATCTTGGGCGCGGGCGGCGGCGGTTGCATTCTTTTCATCGCGCCTTTGGATAAGAAGCCCGCCATCCGGGAAGCGATGCAGAAAATGGCGGACACCCATCATTTGGAGGATTTCAACGAGATCCCATTCTCTTTCGTCCAGGGCGGCGGTGAGATCCTGATGAATCAGGGCGATATCGGCGTAAGGGAAGTTTAAAAAATGGAAGAATACATCCAGGGTTTTTCCGAAAAAGTCATCGCGCTTATCCGCAATTTGCCCCATGAGGAGATTGCGAAGGCGATTGATATTTTGCAGGCGACCTACGAGCGCGACGGTCGGATCTACATCTTCGGGAACGGCGGTTCCTTGGCCTTGGCCACCCACTGGGTGAGCGATTTCAATAAGACCGTCTTCAATCACCATCTCGATATGCACGCCCGGCGCTTCCAGGCCATTCGTTTGCCGACCACGGAGTCGGAGCTTACAGCCTGGGCGAACGACTCCGGCTATGATTCGGTCTTTGCGGGCCCGCTCCGGAATTACATTCAGGACACGGATGCCGTCATCGCCATCTCGAGTTCCGGCAAGTCGCCGAACATTATTAAGGCGGTCGAGGTGGCCAAGGAGTACAAGGTGCCAGTCATCGGCCTCTCGGGCTTCGACGGCGGGCGGCTGAACGAACTTGCGACCGCGAAGATATTGGTCAAGACGGGTGCCGGAGAATACGAAGCGGTGGAAAGCGTCCACGGCACAGTCCTTCATATGATTACCCGCTACTTCGTGGACTACTTCGACCATCTCGTGGAGAAGAAATAAAAAAGTCCCGCAAGCATTGATTGCCTTGCGGGACTTCTGTTTTCCTCGATTAGATCGTTACCCGTCTCGCCGGTCGAGATATTCGGTAATCTCGGCGGGGGAGAAGTGGTCGCCTTTCTCGCAATATTTCGCGAGTTTTGCGAGTTCTCCGGCGAACTGGGCGCTTCGCCTCGCGCGGGGCGCGCTCTGGGAATGAATGACTTCCTCCGTCCAAGAGGGCGCCGCGGCCGGCATGCTGTAGACCCTGAGTTCCGGGTACCACTTGATTGCGGCGCTCACGGTCGAGATGAAGGCCCGCACTTGGTGAAGCGGGGGCACTGTCACGATGAGAGATTTCCATCCCTGGCTCTTCGCGAACTCCACGACGCCAACTGCTTCAGCGTCGGTGCAAGGCGGGAACTTGTCCGAGAGAGGGAAAAAGACGATGTCTTTTTCCGGAACGCCGAGATTCATGAGCAGGCTGGCGAACTTCTCGGAACTTCTTACCTCGAATTCGTCTTTCTTCAGGCCCTCATAGCCGGTGACGGCCACGAGTTCGGCTCGGCCGAATTTCTGGATATCGGCGGCGGATTCGAGCATCACCATGTCGTTTTCGGTCGTCTGGCCGAATATGCAGACGGCGTCGGCTGGGTTACCGGGAATGGAGTCACACAGGATGCGGGCGATGAGTTCGAAGAGCATTTCCGGAGAAGCATACTGGTTCACAAAAACCTCCTTGCGTTTCCGCAAATAGTTTTAGGTTCGGGTTAGTTAGGGGGTGTAAATCTACTGGTTTGACGATAGCATTAGATCATAATATTGTCAACGATTGAACGGCTAATTTTTATCCGCTATCTTTAATTGGAATAAAACACTCATGGCTGTTCTCGTAACCGGAAACAGGGGCTATATCGGAACGGTGCTTACGGAAATACTCCGCGGGCGGGGATACGACGTAGTGGGCTATGATACCGGCTACTATGTTGGAAGCGAACTTGCTCCGGTTCATGACCCGGCCCGGCAGATAACGAAAGATACCCGGGACGTGACCGATGCCGATCTTGCCGGCATCGATGTCGTCATCCATCTCGCGGCGCTCTCGAACGATCCGTTGGGCGAGCTTACCCCCGGCATCACGGAAGAAATAAATCTGAAGGGGACGTTGAAGCTCGCCGAATGCGCGAAGCGCGCAGGCGTAAAACGTTTCGTTTATGCATCGTCGCAGAGCATGTACGGCGTCGCGGACACGAGTCACGAACTGGACGAGGACGAAGCGGGGCCCTACGGCGTGACGGCCTATGCAAGAACCAAATGGGACGCGGAGGTGGAGCTCAAGAAAATGAACTCGGATAATTTCATGGTTGTCTGCTTTCGACCCTCCACCGTGTTCGGTGCGAGTCCGCGCCTCCGGTGCGATATTGTGTTCAATAACCTGGTTGCTTCTTCCTACACAACAGGGAAGGTAGAAGTAAAGAGCGATGGAACGCCCTGGCGTCCGGTGGTGCACGTGCGGGACGTTTCCCAGGCATTCATTGCGGGGCTTGAGGCACCGAGAGAACTTGTGGGAGGCCGTTCGTTCAATGTGGGGATTCCGAACGGGAACTTCACGGTTCGCGATCTGGCAGAGGCCGCCCAGCGCGCCGTGCCGGGGAGCACGCTCACTTTCACCGGCGAGCATGAGAAGGATTCCCGCACCTACCGCATCTCGTTCAAACGGATTTTGACGGAACTCAGGGAGTACTACAAACCCGAGTGGGATTTGGACCGCGGTGGGAAAGAGCTCGTGGATTTCTTCAAAAAGGTAAACTTCACCGAAGAGCAGTTCCGGGGCCGGACGTGCAACCGCCTGAAGCAGATCCAATATCTCCAAGAGAAGAAGGAAATTGATGAAAATTTGAGATGGATGAAATAAGGATCGCTCAGGCCGTCATTTTGGCCGGCGGGAAGGGAGAGCGTCTGAAGCCGCTCACGGACAATCTGCCGAAGCCGATGATATTGATCGACGGTAAGCCGTTTTTGGAGCATCTGATAAATCTATTGAAAGAGAACGGGATCAAAGAGGTGGTTCTGCTTTTGGGATACATGCCGGAGAAGATAACGGAATACTTCGGTGACGGTTCCAAGTTCGGATTAAGCATTAAATATTCTATTGGTGCCGTTGAGGACGAAACCGGCGCGCGTATCCGGAACGCCAAAGACCTTATGCGGGACAAATTCCTTCTGATGTACTGCGACAATTACTGGTCTTTGAATCTGGAGAGACTGGAGGTATTTGCGGATGCTCACCCATCCCTTATGACCGTAACGGTCTACAGCAACAAGAAAGGGGTCACGAAAAATAATATGTTCGTGGACAATAACGGATACGTGATGGCTTATGACAAAAGCCGGACGAATCCGAACGTGAATGGAGTAGATACGGGATTCTTCATCGTGAACAAAAAAGAGATATTCGGGATGATGCCGGCGGAAAATTTTTCTTTTGAAAAGGCGATATTTCCGCGCCTTATCGAAGCGCGTCAACTTGCCGGGTATCTTACCGATGAGCGGTATTACAGCATCGGTTCCATTGACAGACTGCCCGCGACCGAAAAATTCCTCGGTCCGCAAAAGGTCATTTTTCTTGACCGCGACGGCGTGATAAATAAAAAGCCGCCCAAGGCAGATTATGTGAAAAATTGGGGGGAGTTCGTGTTTTTGCCCGGCGCAATCGAGGCGATAAAACTGCTTAATGACAATAAGTATCAAGTTTATGTCATTTCCAATCAACCGGGTATTGCTCGGGGTATGATGACTAAAGAGAGTTTGGAGACCATTAATAGGAACTTCGAAGCGAGCCTAAAGGAACACGGCGCGAAAGTTGACGGCGTTTATATGTGTCTTCATGGGTGGGATGAGGGGTGTGATTGTCGCAAGCCGAAGCCAGGACTGCTTTTTGACGCGTCTTTTGACCATCAAATCGATTTAAGGCGGGCGGTTTTCGTAGGGGATGATGAACGGGATGCCGCGACGGGGGAGGCGGCGAATTGCCCGGTGATATTAATGCCGTCGGACGGGAGTCTGTTGGATGTAGTAAAATCATTAATAAAAGAATGAGAATCTTCATTACCGGCGGAAACGGCTTCATCGGCTCGCATTTGGTGCCGAAACTTTTGGCGCGCAAGCATAAATTGCTCCTGCTTTCGAAGGGTTCTCAAAAGAAAAACAATAAATCAATTTCTTTTGTCAGAGGAGATTTGAAGAACATTGATAAATGGAAAAACAAAGTAAAAAAGTTTAAACCGGATGCTGTTATCCATCTGGCTTGGGAAGGATTGGAAAATTACGATTTCAGAGCAACGGTCAGCTTGAGAAACATGGTTAACAGTTTGAACATGATCTCCGTAGCGGCCGAGCTCGGGTGCAGAAAGTTTCTTTCAATCGGAAGTTGCTGGGAGTACGGAGGTAGGGAGGGCGCCCTGAAAGAATCGGCCCCTCTTTTACCGCCGACCCATGTTCCGGATTTTGTCATCGCGAAAAGAACGATACAAGCCATGGGCGAGCAGATTGCCAGGGAAAGCAACATGCAGTTTTTGTGGCCAAGACTGTTTTTCTCCTACGGTCCGGGCCAGAAGTCCCGGACCCTCATTGCGCACCTCGTCCGGAGCTTTAAAAACGGAGTTGCGCCGGAGATACAGAACAAATCCGGTGCCAACGACTTCGTGTACGTGGACGATATTGCGGAGGCGCTCGTTAGAATTCTTGAGAGAAGTAAAGAGCCGAGCGTGATTTACAACATCGGCTCCGGCCGTCTTACGAGTGTGGCGGGGGTGGTGAGAGAGGTTTACAAAAATTTTGATGTGCCAGCGCCGAGGTGGTGTCTCAAAAAAACACATCCGCGGGGTTTCTATGCTAATATCTCGAAAGTAAAAAAAGAAATCGGATGGAAGCCGAAAACCAGCATAACCGAAGGAATTAAAAGAACCGTGAACTATTACAAAAAGAATGGCTAAAAAAATCCTTGTCACCGGCTCCTTGGGTTACATTGGGAGCGTACTCACACCCTACCTTGAAAGTAAGGGCTACCAGTGCATCGGCTACGACACTGGATTTTTCCGGGATTCTCTTCTCTATAAACCGACGGAGACGGAGACGGTTCTGAAGGATGCCCGGGATATCGGCGAAGAAGACCTGCATGGCGTCGACGCGGTAGTGCATTTGGCTGGCATTTCGAATGATCCGCTGAAAAAGATGGATGCCGCGCATGTCTACGATCCAACCCGGGTTTACAGTTTAAATATTGCAAAGCTCTGCAAGAAGAAGGGGATTAAATTCATCTTCGCTTCAAGCTGCTCGATCTACGGTGTGGGTGGGGATGAATTCTTGACCGAGGATTCGCCCGTTCATCCGCAAACCGGCTATTCTTTGAATAAACTGCAGATTGAACAGGATCTCCAATCTATCAGCGATAAGAGCTTTTCGCCGATTGCCCTGCGGTTCGCCACGGCTTTCGGTTCATCGCCGCGCATCCGGTTCGACGTGGTCGTGAACATGTTCGCGGGAATGGCATTTACGGATAAGGTCATTGTTCTCAATTCGGACGGGACACCGTGGCGGCCGAACCTTCACATTCTGGATTTCTGCGAGGCTATCCGGCGCGCCATTGAACTTGATTATAGCGGCGGGGAATTGCTGGTCGTAAACGTCGGAGACGAGGTGAACAACCTCCAGGTAAGAGATCTCGCGAAGATAGCGGCCGCGGCGGTACCCGGCTGCGAGGTGAAATTTTTGAGCGAAAATCCCGAATTGGACAAGGAAAACCTTATCCGCGACCGTAAGGTGAGAGCCGGTGTGGATACCCGCACCTACAAGGTTTCATTCGCGAAGATAAAAGAAGTATTTCCCGGCTTCAAGTGCGAGTGGAGCGTCAAACGCGGAGTGGAGGAGAT
This sequence comes from uncultured Candidatus Saccharibacteria bacterium, assembly GCA_964356055.1. Classification (GTDB taxonomy): domain Bacteria; phylum Patescibacteriota; class Minisyncoccia; order UBA6257; family GWB1-50-10; genus JAUSKB01. The sequence goes on along the minus strand of CAYHFV010000016.1, from coordinate 3,222 downwards.
GACGGCGTTTTTCGGAAAACTCTCCCTGGACCACGACGGGTTCAAGCGCCGGGGGTTCTACCGGCTCCAGCAATTGGAATACCTCCACGAGAACCGGTACCTTTCCGACGATCTGCGCTGGATCAGAGAGCGGCCACCTCTTCCTTCAGGTGTTCCAGGTATCTGATGCTCTCGGGTGTGTTTTCGGCGGGCGCCCACTGCTCCGCAAAACTTTTCCAGGTTTTTGGATCGTAAACGCCCCTCATTGTTTCGTAGGTGATGACGTCATCGGAGAGAACGACGTAGGTGTGCCACGTGAACGCGGGCACGTCGATCTCCGTTCTTCCCCCCGGTTCCAGAACGAATATCTCCCTGATGCCCCCCCGGTCATCGAAGAAGATAACCGCTATTTTTCCCTCTACGATGTGTATACTCTCTACCTTCTCCGCGCTCGGATGGTGATGGGGCTGCATGTAGGAGTCTGGCAGGAGAAAATTGAACGCCCGATTCAGCTCGTCCCCGGGCTCGTGCAGTATCTTCGCATGGCGGTGCCGGGGCGACTCTGCGGCTTTACGGAGGCCCTCTTCTTTTTCTGTTTGGGATAGTTGCGGAATTTCCATTTTTCAATGGTAGCACATAAATATTGCGGATGCCCGCTTTTCGTGTGAAAATGGAGGGACACATGACGGGGGTTGAGGATGAAAAAATAGCCGAGGAGATAGTCCGAATCCGGTTGAGCCAGCTCCTCATCAATGAGGAATATAAGGCCGGGAAGTTCAAAATTCCGGTCCACCTGGCCCTCGGCCACGAAGCAATCGCGGTCGCGGTGAGCCATGCTCTTTTGGATGGCGATAAATTAATTTTGTCCCATCGGAATATGGCCTACAACCTCGCTCGGCTTGGCGCACTGAAACCGATCCTCGATGAGTACCTTTTAAAACCAACCGGCCTTGCGAACGGGAAATTGGGCTCGATGAACCTCATTAATCCGGAGCGAAACATTATTTACAGCTCAAGCATTTTAGGCAACAACTTTCCGGTGGCGGTGGGTATTGCGGTGGCCGAGCGGATCACGGAGCGGAACGGCGTAACCTGCGTCCTCGGCGGCGACGGGGCGATCGAGGAGGGAAGCTTTTACGAAAGTTTGACGATGATGAAGACCTTGGGGGTGAACTCGGTGGTTATCATGGAGAACAACGAGTGGTCCCTGGGCACCCACATTTCCGAACGAAGATGCCCCATCGATCTCGAGAAGCTGGCGGGCTCGATCGGCATCCCCTACCTCAAGTTAGAGGGCAACCACGCCCATCGGTACGTTGAAGTGCTCCGGAGCGCGAGGGAAGAATCGCTGCGGGGAAATAGTCCTGTATGTGTCGAGGTTTCGGTAAAGACTTTAGGTGATCGGAAGGCCGATGACGGGCGGTACATCAACTACCACGCCGGTCCTGCTCCGACCGTAGACGCAAGCAGGGTGGTACTGAGGGAAAATGAGGACGATCCGGTTTTCGTGGTAAAACAGGAGATCGGGGAGGAGGAGTTCAAAAAAATGTCGGGAACCATAATGGAAGATCTTCGAAATGAAATACGTTGAGTACGTCAATACCCTGATCCGAGCGGAGGTTTTGAAACCCAAGCATGTGGTGCTCTTTGGACAGAACATCAATGCCGGGTCGTGCGTTGGCGGGCTTACGAAGGGACTCGTGGTTCAGCGGGGCGGGCGAATCATTAATTCCACGAATGCCGAAAACAGCTTGGTCGGCTTCGGCTTCGGCTTGATGATGAACGGTGTCTCCGGCGTCTTCTTCATGAAGCAAATGGATTTCCTGCTTTTGGGCATAGACCAGCTTGTGAACACTTACAATATAATCCGGAGCGTGCGGCATCAGCCGGAGAAGGGTTCATTCACGATCGTGGCCACGGTCGTCGATAGTGGCTATGAGGGGCCACAATCTGCTCTTAATAATTTTGCCGACTTCTGCTCTATCGCGAGAGTTCCAGGGTTTGCTATCACGAACAAGGCCGATGCAGATTATCTGCTCTCGAAACATCTTGTCCAGCCGGGGTTCCGGATTATCGGCGTGAGTCAGCGGCTCGGAAAGAGCGAAATTATCGAGCCGGCGGAGCCGATCGAGATTTTCGGGGACGGTGTGATTTTCCAATATTCCAATGGGAATGGTGCAACGCTCGTCTCGTTTAATTTTTCTTTTCCCCAGGCGCACGAGCTGAATTTGACGCTCAAGGAACGTGGGGTTAACGCGGCTCATTTCAACGTGAACTCGGCGCTCGCAACCGACTGGTCGCCGATAGTTGAGAGCGTCAAAAAAACGAAGAAAATTATCGCAGTCGACGACAGCAAAAGCGCGCACATCCCAGCCGATGCGCTCCTGGCTGAACTGGCCGGTGTGCCGCTCGATAAGAAGATTGTGCTCCGCCGGACGCTAAATGAAGATTGGCTCTATCCAGTTTCGGATATTTTTGAGATTGATGAAGAAAAAATAATCAGCGAACTTAAAAAATGAAGACCAAAGACCCGATTAAAGAATTCGAGGAGGAAGTGCAGGAGAACGTGAAACGGCTGGGGAAAAATAAGAAGCTCAAATCGAGCGGCCGGCAGTTTGCGGTGGATGCGGCGCTGAACCGGTACATGTACAACTTCAGGTGGCTGGGACGGCCGATCATCCAGTATCCGCAGGATATTGTGGCGGTGCAGGAACTCATCTGGAGCGTGAAGCCGGACCTGGTCGTCGAAACCGGCATCGCCCACGGCGGTTCCCTCATCCTTTCCGCTTCCATTCTAGAGCTCATTGGTGGCAGAGGCATTGTCGTTGGCGTTGATAGAGACATTAGAGAGCATAACCGGCGGGAGATAGAGAATCATCGGATGTTCAAGAGGATAAAAATGATCGAGGGCTCTTCGATTGACTCCAAGGTCGTGAGCCGGGTACGCACGTTCGCCGAAGGAAGAAAGAAAGTCCTGGTTTTTTTGGATTCGAACCATTCCGGCGCGCACGTTCTACGGGAGCTCGAGCTCTATTCGCCGCTCGTTTCCAAGGGGAGCTACATCGTTGCGTTCGATACCCTCGTGGAGTACATGCCGAAGGGGAGCAATAAGAATCGCCCGTGGGACAAAGGCAATAATCCCCTCACGGCTGTCAAGAAATTCCTTGGGGAACACAAGAATTTTGCGGTTGATGAAGATATGGAGGATAAGCTGCTTATGACGGTCGCCCCCGGGGGATTTCT
>CAYHFV010000015.1:4199-13491 GCA_964356055.1 uncultured Candidatus Saccharibacteria bacterium | reverse complement strand
GACGCTCTTCCGATCTTATCCATAGTCCCACTAGTATAACGTCCGGAACGGAAAAACGGAATGGACGCCTAGACCTTGAGCACCATGAGGCCGAGGGTAGTAAGGAGCGAAGGCCCAAAAGCAAGCGTGAGAAGGCCCGCGACAAGAAAGGGAAAACCGAGCGTGGTATACCGCTTTTTGAACACGATGAGCCGGAAAGCGGACACGAGGACGACCGCCACGAAGACGAGGGGGACGAAGAGCACAAATTTCGGCCATCCGACGATGAGCGCGACCACAAATCCGAGCTCCGGCTCCCCCTCCTCGAAAAACCACTCGTTCTTCCATCGCAAGACGCGAAGGATCCTCCACCAGACCCAGGCAGCGCCGACGGAGAGGAGCATACCAAGCCAAAAACGCCCCCACGAATAGAAGATGAAGTACCCGAGCGACGAACTAAAGAGCCACGGTAGCCGCTCGACAGCGCCGATGGGAAGGTCGGGCGAGAGCGGCAAGGTGAGGAAGACCCGCGAGAACGCGTTTCCTGACCAGGCGACGTACTGCGCCACAGTCATGAACGCCGCGTACGCGACAGAGAATCCGATGGCGGCGACGATGAGATTCCTTACAGAGAGATACCTTCCAAATCGTTCGCTCAAGGCCGACCGGCTCCGGAGAAAGTGCCAGGCGAGCGCTCCGGCGAACACAATCCATCCGAAAACCGTGGGAAGCGAGGTAATGATCCACTTGAGAACGGCGTCCATACGTTTTCTATCCTACCACACGCCCTTCCATCACGTAGAGAAAGAGCGGGATCTCTCCCGCTGGTTGATCGATCGCGACGGGAACAAGGCCGGCGATGGGGAATGCGTAGGAAACAACGCGGGTACCGACGCGCGCCTCGGCGATGAGTTTCTTCGCAAGGCGCTTCGCGAGCGGACGCGGCATCCCGTAGCAATAAATAACGTCGGCGTTCCCAAGGTCAGTAGCGAAGAGATCACCGAACGTGATGCGTGCCGCACCGCCGCTTCCGAGTGTTCGGAGCGCTGCAACGCCGAAAAGTGGGAGCGACAGCTCAATACCTACCGCGCGCGCGCCGCGGGCGGCGGCGGCGCGAACCACCCGTCCGTCACCGCACCCAAGGTCGAGGAACCGCTCACCGGGCACAAGTTTCGCGAGCGTGAGAATCCGCTCGAGGTCACGGGAACGCGCAGGCACCCAGGGAGCGTACGAGAGAGACGCGAGAAGCACCGAAAACACAATGACCGCGAGCGCCGTAACCCCAAGAATGTCGAACGCTACCATACGGGCGTTAACGCGACAGGAGCGCGTTGAACACAAACCGAACATTTTTTTTTGCGACCACCACGTCGTGGAGCGCCTTCGCAAGCGGCGGGAGTGCAACCCGTTTTCGATTCATGCGTCGCACGAGCGACGGAAGCGATACCATGCCTTCCGCATTGAGCGAGATAATGCCCACAGAGACGAACTGTTCTCCCGCCTCGCGATTCCTCGAGTACGGGCTCGTCGCCGTTGCGATGAAGTCGCCGAATCCCGCCATTCCTTCGATCGTTGCGCGCCTCGCGCCGAGCGCTATCCCGATTGAAACCATCTCCCGCTCCGCCTGCACCACGAGCCACCCTTTTGCGTTCCTGCCCCACCCGAGACCGTCTCCGATACCAAGTGCCATCGCGTAGATGTTCTTGAGCACCGCACCAAGGGCAACGCCACGCACATCCGCGGTCGTCTCGCAGCGGAGCGGCGTTCCACCAAAAATCTCGAGAACTGCGGTACGCGTCGCGGCACTCCCTGACGCGACGACGCCGAATCCAGGGAAGCCGTACCTCATTTCGTTCGCGAGCATCGGTCCACCAAGAAGCGCGAATGGTTGTCCCTGAGGGAGCACCTCTTCCAAAACTTCGTCCATCGTCATGAACGTCGCCGTCTCAATCCCCTTGGCGAGTGAAACGAGAATGGTACGGGGGCGCGGTGTGAGGTGCGGCCGGATCGCGACGAGCGCCTCGCGCATCGCCCACGACGGAATACAGAGAAAAATGACGTCGGCACGGGACACGATGCTTCCGAGCGATTTCACCCCGTGCGGCGCCTGCGCGGGATCGCGGTCCCATACCGATACGGGATGCGACGCCTCGAGCAGGATCTTCCCGAGCGCGCGCCCGATGTCGCCGTATCCGATGATGCCGATGGTATGACTCATCCCGTTAGAAATGGAACTTCGGTGGACACGCCGGCATCGTACCCATTATCTGCGAGTTCGTGGCACATACAGTACCTCATACAAAGTAAGATTTCTCACTGGGTTCATACACGCGGATTAACTCGTCGAACTTCACCATCCGCTCGTTCAGGGGTGCGCCAATCTTCACTCCCTCGGCACTTGAGGCACGCGCGACATGGATAATGAGCGTGTCTTCGGTCTCGCCGGAGCGGTGGGAAATGATGCACTGGAGGCCATGGCGCCGCGCGGCGGTGATCGCGGCGCATGTCTCGGAGAGCGTGCCGATCTGATTCGGCTTGATAATAACCCCACGGATGCGCTGTGCGCGGGCGTGGGTCTCGATGAGCGCCGGGTCAGTCACGGTAAGATCGTCCCCCACCACGATGAGCTTCGGAAACGCCGCCTGGAGCTTCGCAAATCCGTCAGCATCCGTTTCCGCGAACGGGTCTTCTATCGAGATGAGCGTCGGCAGTCCAGCAAGGTAGGTCCGGTAGATACGGAGGAGGTCGTCAGTCGAGCGTTCATGCCCTTCGAAACGGTAGGAAGTACCGCTCCAAAAACTAGACGCGGCCGCGTCGATACCGAGCGAGAAGTTTTTGTGGTATCCCTGCGTGCCCACGAGCTCATCCATTAGTGAGAGGGGTTCGAGATTGGTCTTAAAATCGAGCGAGTACCCTTCCTCGTCGCCGATCGGAATCTCTCGGATGCGGTATTTGTCTTTGAGGTGCTCGCCGAGGGTATGGTAAAACCGGACGAGATCACGGACCGTTTCGGTGATCGACGAATCGGTCCGTGCAACGATAAGGTACTCCTGGAACGCAAGGTTGTTGTGGGCGTGGCTTCCGCCGTTTATAAGATTCGAAAAAATAAGCGGCGGGCGAACTGGTTCGCGTTCGCTGAAGAATTCGTCACGGATGACCTGCCAGAGCGGGACTCCGCGCGACGCGGCGAGATTGCGCGCGTGGGCGACCGAAACGCCAAGCATGAGATTCCCGCCGATCACCTCCTTCGTTTTCGTGCCGTCCTGCGCAATAAGCGCCCGGTCGAGCGCCCCGATAGTGTCGAACCGCTTGCCAACGATTTCGCGCGCAAGAAGATCGCTGACGGTCGCGCACGCCTGCGTAAAGGGGACCACCGTTGCCTCCCGCGCCCCCCGACTCTTGCCCGAGGGAATCGCGGCGTAGGAAGCCTCCGAACCGCTTACAACACCTACCTCGATGGTGGGTTCGCCGCGCGAATCGAATATCTCACGAACCGTGATGCGATCAATGACCATATACATAGCCACTAAGAACTAGGAATCAGGGATTAGAAGTTAGTAATTTCGATCGTTCTCACTTCACTTTTGATTAGCCAGTTCCTGGTTCCTACGTACTAGCTCCTGCCCGTTACACCCAGATCGCGAGGATGAGCGGTACCGTGAAAATGGAACCGACAGTGCTCATCACGAGCGTAGTCGCGACGAGGGGCATCTCGAGATCGAACTCTTCCGCGACCGTGAACGCCGCGGCGGCGGTCGGCATGGCGGCGAGGAGCATCGAGGTGCCGACCTCCCGGACGCCGCCGCCCGCGAGAACGTCAACGAAGAAGATGAGGGCGGGAAAGGCGAAGAGCTTCACCGCGGCGGCGAAGGCCGCGAACCACACGACCTCGCGTTCGAACCGGCCGTAAAGGAAACTCCCGAGCGCGAGGAGCGCCGCCGGGGAGGCAGCCGCCGCAACGAGCGTGATGCTCTCGCGCACGACGCCCATAAGCCACCCGTCCGCACCGAGCAGGCTCGCTACAATGCCGAGCACCACCCCAATGCCGAGCGGATTCTTCATAAAATTTTTCAGGTACCCAGAGAGGCGATCCGGCCGCCAAAAAACCTCGACCGCGATGATCGATATCAAAATGCCGGCAACCATGAAGAGCGTCCCGATGCCGACGACACGGTCGAGCGCTTCAGGACCAAACGCCTGCTCGCCGAGCGGAAAACCCATGTAGATCGAGTTTCCCACCATCGCCGCGAGGAAGAGGCTCGCCTTGATGCGTCGGTTAATCGGCATCACGGCGAGCCCAATACCCAACACCACCGCAAAACCAATGAGAAAGAGAAGATTCACCCCCACGAACTTCAAGAGCCCGGGCGTCGTCCACCGGATGCTCCAAAATCCTGCGATGATTAGGGCCGGGAGGGCGACATGATACACGAAGCTATTCAAAACATGGAACCACTCTTCCTTGATGACGTTCGTCCGCCGTAACACAAACCCCGCTCCAATGATAAGGAAGATGGGCAGCGCGATGGTCGTGATAGCGAGCATGATCAGCGAAGTTCGGGAACCACGTGTGCAGGCTTCCCGGCGAGAAAACCGTTGATACTCTCCATCGTGGTTTCGAGGATGCGCATGAGCGCCTCACGGGAGTTGAAAGCAATGTGCGGCGTGATGAGCACATTCGGCATCCGCATGAGCATATGATTCTGGAGCATGAGGACAAGCTCCTCGGGGCGGCGCGCCTGGCTAAGAAATTTCATCTCGTCCTTGATCTCGCCTTCTTCCTCGAGAACATCAACGGCAACGCCTGCGAGGATCCCCTGGTCGAGCGCATCAATGAGCGCCGCGGTCTCCACGATGGGGCCGCGCGCCGTGTTCACGAGGTAGGCGCCGCGTTTAACGGTCTTAATATTGTCCCGGTTCAAAAGGTGTGTCGTTTCGGGCGTGAGCGGACAATGGATGGTGATCACATCCGAGCACGCGAGGAGCTCGTGCAGTGAGAGATAGGTCATCCCCGTCTCGGCGGCGAACGGAGCATCGGGGCGCGGGTCGAACGCCACCACCTTCATCCCAAACCCCCGCCCGATCCGGACCGATTCCTTTCCGATGCGACCGGTACCGACCACGCCGAGCACCTTTCCCTTGAGGTCAATTCCGCGGAACCCCTGGAGCGAGAAGGAACCAGTCTCCTTGATCTGGTCGATTGCGTGGTAGATTTTCCGCGTGAGGTTCAAAATGAGCCCGAACGCGAACTCGGCAACGGTATTGTTACCGTACCCCGGCACGAAGCACACTACAATTCCCCGCTTCTTGCACTCGGCGACATCGATGTGGTCGTAGCCAGTCGAGCGGGTGGTGATACATCGAAGCGCTGGAAAATTTGAAAGCACCTTCTCGGTCACGCGCGAATCAACAAAGCCCGAGATGACTTCGGCATCGGTCTGCGGCGGGAGGTGAAACTCATCGAGCCGGTCCTTTATGAGGAGAAGCTCCTCATGCGGGAACCGGTCCCGGAGCGTCTTCTCCTCCCACCCCTCGAGCTCGAAAAATGCTAGTTTCATTGGTTTGCTTCACCTTCCATTTTACCAGATTGGAAGCGATAAAAAATACGCCCGCGAATGGGGTGTAGTGCAGCACGCGACGGGAACCGTTACGCACACAGCACCGCCGCGGCGACCACCGTCGTCCAGAGCCCATCCTTGTGGCCCTCCGCCGACTGGGTCACATTCGTCGTCTTGAAGATCTTCCCCGAGGCCTTGTAGACCTGCTCGCGTTCGTCCCACGCGGCGCTCGGGTCGAACTCGAGCCCCAAAGTCGTCGCGAGCATTGTCGCGGCGAGATCTTCCGCATACTCCCCCGCTTTTTCATCGGTTTCGCCAAAGGGGTGGTGCTCCGAGAGGTACCCGTAGTTCGCTGGGTCTGACGGCTGCGCGAGGCCGATCGAGGCGGCGATCAGCCGATTCGGCTCGTTTACGGCGTTGCGCGCCATCACGCAGAAGACCACCTGCCCCGGCACGAGAAACTTCTTCCCCTCATCCTTTGAGATCCGCTTGCAGTTCGGGGGAAAGATGGAACTCACGGTCACGATGTTGTACTCAGCGATGCCGGCATCGCGGAGCGCCATTTCGAAGGACTGGAGCTGCTCGCGGTGGTGCCCCACGCCCTTCGTGAAGAACATTTTGGTCGGAACGAATTGGTTCATCCCGTTAGAGTTAGAGAAAGGAAACGCTTGCGTTTCCGGACGGAGCCAGCGCGACCTCAGCGCCGATCTTCATATGAGTACTGTGCTGGAGTAAAAACATATTGGGGTAATCTCTAACGGGATTCATCGGAGCACTTTCATTCTATCGTATTCGGTCCGGGAGCCGGTGTGCATAACCCTCTTCGACCCCTAGCCGGAGGTGGGAGGATAAAAGAACATTCTAACATTCTATAGAATGTTAGAATGTTCTCATAAACTTGAGGAAGGCGCGGCCGTAGGGTGAGAGCTCGTGGACAACGCGGCGGCCACGGTACTGTTTGTTCAGAAGGCCGGCCTGGACCAGGCGACGCGAGTGCTGGGAAACATTTTTGAGGTCGGTGGAGAGCGCTTCGGCGATCCCTTCGACCGAGACACCCGGTTCCTTCTCCACGAGGAGGAGGATACTAATGCGGTGGTGGTTGGCGGCGCCCTTGAAGTAGCGCTCGAGTTGCTGGGCAGTTTTCATGCTGACAGTATACCACAACATTCTAACATTCTATAGAATGTTAGAATGTTGTGAGGGAGAGCTAGGCAGTGAAGGCGGGGAAACGGGCGGGTTCCGCGGGCGGCAGGGCTTCCGTTTGCATGGCGGGTATGGCGCCGAGCGCCTCAAAAAAGGTGATGCACGCAGCAATGAGAACGAGCGCGATGAGCACGCTCGCGACGGTTCCCGCCAGTTTCAGAAAAAATTCCCGCATCTCCCCTATTCTACCACCCGTACCAAAAACAACTATCGGCTAATTCGCAGGAATTAGCCGGTGGAGAACGAAAAATCGCCAAAATTTATCCGCCTTGGGCGGATAATACCGCTGGGGGCCGGCGGTGTAAAGATTCCCTCAAAATCTCCTTCGACGAAAATTTTTACAGTTTGGAAAAACCAAAATCGTCGCCTACCGGCTGTAGTCTCTTATCGTTAACAAGAGCGATACCAATCTTTAGGCTATTCATGAAACTCACGTACCGGGCGTCTTCGGGTTCACGAGAAGGGATGATCAGTTTAAATCGGTCTTCTAGTTGGAGGTTGTTCTGCTTTATGAACTCCTGTACATCAAAATAGTCATACTCTAATAACTGCGCAATGCCTTTGCGTACCTGGGATCTAAAATTCTTATTTTCCGTGCTTTTAACCTCCAGTAAGAAAGCGCGAGTGTTGTTGTGTGCGAATAAATCAACGTGCTTGCCCTTTCTTGTGTCGTAACCCTTGCTTCTGAAAATATCTATCAGCTGTTGTAATATGGTCGAGTGCGTAGTGTCTGCTAGACTGAGAAATTCGTTGTCTCTCATATAAAAAGAAGTTGGCTCTTTTATTACCCTCGTTTTCACGTTTGCAAAAATTTGCAGTGTATCTGCATACCTAAAAGCCTCTGAGGCGGTTTTAACCTCCCTAAAATTCTTCTCGTCTGAACCTCCGTCTTCCTGACCTTCGTAGGGCTCCCCTGTGTAGAGATACAATGATCTCTTGTCATTCAAGATCCTCATCGCCACTTCTTCTCGAACAGAAGAAAAACTCCCCATTTGTGGGAACCCTTCGATCTGGCTTAGGGGAACTATGTTAGAGACAAGAAAATCGATTAATTTTTCGGTAGCTTTTTCGTTCCCAAGCCTCGGAGCACTCCAAGTCTCTGTGATAGGAAGTTTTGTAAAAAGATAAATCTCTGATAAAGGGATAAGCAGAGGCCACTTGTTTTCTTTTTTCTGAAGTTCATAGAGCCATAATGGTTGATCTTTTATTGTAAAATCAGGACCAACGACCCCGAGTCCTATAATCCCCGATTTAGCATTAGAGAACTGAGAGGTACTGGACCCGGTGCTATGAATGAAGAATATGTCTCCCGACTGAATTTTCTTCCATCGATCTAAGTAATGCTTCTCAAGGCCCCAAGTCATAAATTTGATAGCCGTAAGCCAGTGCTCTGGTGGGCCAGTAAAACGGAAAAACTTTTTTGCTTGGAGCGACGGGGTGAAATCCATGCTTAGAGTTTATCGTATTTCGTATGCCTCCCCCGTACTTTTTCTACCGGGTACTTTTCCCGATTTTTCTGGAGCTTGGCTTTAAGCGCCTCTTGAATATCAATCCCAAAATCTGAACTCATCAGCAAAACCCAGTAGAGCACGTCAGCAAGTTCTTCTCCAATGTGTTCTTTGTTGGTCTCAACATATTCTCGAATCTCTTCCTCGTTCTTCCACTGAAAGTGCTCGAGGACTTCCGCTGCTTCGAGAGAAAGTGAAATAGCAAGATCTTTCGGCTTGTGAAACTGTTTCCAGTCCCGCTCATCCCTGAACTTTTTAATTTCGTCGATCAGCTTCTCGATGTCTGACATATTATTAAGATAGCACACCCTTCGTTCTCAAACTTAAAAACCCAGATCCTGTAACGATCACATGATCCAGCAGCTCTATACCTAAGATTTTACCAGCAATTGCTAAATCTTTAGTAATTTCTATATCTTCCGGGGAGGGCTCTGGATCCCCAGAAGGATGGTTATGTGCAATGATCACCTGAGCGGCCTGAGCTTGGATAGCCGCCGCAAATACCTCTCGTGGGTGAACTAAACTGGTATCGAGAGTTCCTATAGAGACATTGTTAGTTATTAATTGATTACGTGTATCGAGGTACAAAATAACAAAATGCTCTTTCTTTTCTCGGCCAATTCGCTTCTGAAGATATCGAGCAACCAGCTCCGGCGAATCTAGTAGAGTCTTCTTGGAAATCTTTTCCTTCGCGTACCGCTCAGATATCGCTTGGAAGAGCTTGACGCCGAATGCGTTCGAGGGGCCAATCCCTTTTACCTTCTGTAAATCCTCAAAGGTGGCATCAAGCGCTCCGCGCAAGCCTCCGAATTCCTTGATCGCTTCTTTCGCTATCTGCTTACAATCCTTCCGTGGCGTGCCGAGTGTCAAAAGCAACTCCACAATCTCGTAATCTAGAAGGCCGTCCAGCCCTGATTGCAAAAACCTCTCCCGGAGACGTTTCCTGTGACCCGCTCCTTTCGGGAGATCTTCCGCCTTCATCAATTTCATCCTACCCCTCGACAAGCTCGGGGTAAATCCCCCGCTGGAAAAGAAGCACAATAA
>CAYHFV010000015.1:0-4189 GCA_964356055.1 uncultured Candidatus Saccharibacteria bacterium | reverse complement strand
CCCTACACGACGCTCTTCCGATCTCGCTAAAACAACGAAAAATGGGCTTGTGAATAACTATTGACGCGGGGAAGGCGGCCTGGTATCATTCCAGCATCACTACGGAAAAGACCCTTGTGGAGCCCGTCTCCACCGGGGGCTTTTCTTTTTATGGCGCCTCCAATAATGAACGTTGATCGTTCAGATAGGCAATAGGAGCACCCGTTCTCTTTAAAAGAATCGAACATTTCTTTGAGGTATTCGGAGAAAGAATAATACTTAACTTGCCTTTCTCTTTAAGAAACCTCACTAAACCAGCATAATCACCGTCACTTGATACGATTATTGCTTTTTCAAAATCGCTTTCATACACATCTCTCACGGCACGCAAAACCAAATCAGCGTCACAGTTCCCCTTCGGTTTCCCCGTACTGCCCTCGTAAACAACTTCCTTGAACACAAGAGTGAAACCACATTCCTGTAGATCCGTATAGATATCCTTGTTTTTAGGTATCATCCCAAGAAAAAGATAGGCCTGCTTCACTTTATATTTCTCGTAAAGCCACGTACGAAAACGCCGATAATCCAACTTCCACCCCAGTTCTTCTATCCCCTTGTGGAGATTTGCTCCATCTATATAAGCAAAGTTCGTCGCGTGAATTCTCATATTCCTCCTTGGTCGCTCCTTCAATCCTTATTTTCATCCTACCCCTGTCTCTAATAACGAACAAGGGTTTAAAATCTAAAAAGTAGGAATTGATAAAAATTTCTTTCGCGGCATTCCACCCCGTAAAACTCAACTAGTTGAGTCACGGGGCAGGCCCCGTAACGCTTCGCACGGGGCACGCATCCCGGGTCGTTATTGCGGGTTTGAAAATAGGTCTTTTGCCGCCTGCCACATTGAAGAGTCGTTGTGTTTCTCCCTTAACCAATACCACCACTCGGCACCCCAGAAGTAGAACTCCGAGAGGCCGGTCCGGCGGGCGTAGGAGACCACCTCCGCGAACCGTTCCGCGCTCATCGTTTCCGGCTGCTCCGAGAGCGGCAGGTCGTAAAGGAGGGAGGGCCCCCACGGCTCCGCCTGGAGCTCCGCATTCAGGACCTCGTTCCCGAAGAAGGTCCGGATAAGCTCCGCCTTCCGTCCGTAGTAGCCCGCGGGGATGGGGAAGGTGACGTAGCGCTCGAGCGGCGAGAACCAGACGCGCCGGTAGAGCGTCGTCCCCACGATGTCGCCCGCCATCGCCGCCTTCACCCAGAGCGACCACTCCCCCGTGTCCGTGATAACGATGGAGTGTGCCGGATCGAGCGCCTCGACGAGGCGCACCTCGCGCGCCAAAAAGTCCTCGTCGTACCACGGGCACTCGCCGAACGGGAAAAAGGGCTCGTTCTCTACCTGCCACGCCCAGAGCGCGGTCGTCCCGCGGTAGCGCCGCACAACCGCGTCCAGAAGCTCGAGCACCTCCGCCTGCTGCTCCTCCTTCGAAAGCCCCGTGGCCCAGCCGGGCAGGTGGCACTCCGGCCACCGCCCCGTCTTCATACCGACCACGATAATGAGCTCCGCGAACCGCCGCTCCGCCTCGGCAACCTGGAAGTCGAGGCTCGAGAAATCGAATCGCCCGCGCTCGGGTTCCAGGGTGTCCCAGTGCGTGAGGATTTTCACCCGCCGCACGCCCATATCGTCCAAGAGCGCCGTGTAGGCGGCCTTCCAGTCGAGCCCCAAAAGGCGGGCGTGCTTCTCCGAAAAATTCACCCCCCACCGGATCTCCGGCGCGGGTTGCATCGGAGAGGCAAGGAGATAGAATCCAAGCGTGAGAATCACCACGACCGCGGTGAGCACCACGTAGGTCACGAATTCCTTAAGGATGAAGAGAAAGCGCCGCATAGAACGGTTCAGACGAACGCGAGAACCACAAGCCCGCTGATGACGAGAAAAATACCGATGAGTTTCTGCGCGATCGTGCCCTGCGACCGCTCCTCATGGAAGAGGTGGGGGTAGCGCGCGGAGAGCGCGAGTGCGAGGATAAAAAGGAAGAGGTACTGCGTTCCCTGGAGCGCGTTCACGAACGCGAAGTACGTCGCCGACGCAAGGAAGAATGCGGCGTGTTGGAGAATAGCCGCCGCCGCCGCAGTTCCTTGCGTGGCGAGGAAGAGCCCCACGGTGCGCCGATTGGCACCACCCTCCGCTTTTCGCCCTCCGAAGAGGCGCCGCACATCTTCGTGAACGCTCCGAAAAGTCGCGAGGAACACGAGCCCCATCGTCGCGGAACCCACCTGCACCCAAAGGAGGCCGGACCAGAACGGCTGAAGGAGGTACGCATACTTCAAGAGCACGAACGAGAGCGCGAAGAGCGATGAGGCGAAGAGTGCGAGCCGGAAGCTCCGCGCGGATATCCGCCTCTCACGGTCGCGCGAGAGGAGAACGCTCCCCGCGATGAGAAGGGTAAAGGAGGTAATCGCGACCAACGAAAGATTTTCTTCCTGCGGAAGAAAAAGTAAACCGATGAGGAGGGTAAAAAAGGGGACGAGGCCGCCCGTCGCCGGCACGATCCGGGAAACCTCGAACTCCTGGATGCCGCGATAGTACGGAAGGAGCGCTACGATGAAGAGGGCGCCGGACACCACCGCAGCAAAGAGCGCTGCGGTGCTCGGCAGAGGGACCCCGATGAAAATCACAAGGATGATAAACGGAATGAGTCCGCCCACGCCCACGAATGTCGCGTAGGTCGCGGGGTTTTTGAACGATCCCGCAAGGAGCGCCTTGTCCCCCGCCGCGGCGAGGGCGTAGAGGAGGTAGGCAACGATCGCAATGGAAAGCCAGGTCATACTAGAGAGACCGGATGATACCCATGATATTCTCGGTGCCTTTCCGTTCTATTTTCTCGAAGCCGCGCGCCGCGGCCCGGGCGAGCGCGCCGCTCTCGACGAGCTCGGGGAGCCATCGCCCGGCGCGCGACGCCGGGAGAGCATCCATGCCCGCCCCGAGCGAGAGAAGCCACTCCCGGTTCCGATCCTCCTGCGAACCGACCGGCGGCGCGAGAAGGAGCGGGACGCCGAGCGCGGCGTAGAACGAAAGTTCAGACGGCTTCGTCCAGAGAATGTCGGTCTCCGCAAAAACACGGCTGAAGAGGGGGAAGTATTCGTCTTTCGTCGTCGCGAACCGTACGAAGACGCCTCGTCCCAGTTCGTCGCCGAGCCCGGCATGGCGCACGGCATCCATAAACTCCATCTCGACGAACGCGTTTGTCCCCGCCACGAGATTCAAAACGACCTTGTTCGCGTGGACGAGGGGTGCAACGCTCTCACAGAGCTCCGCACCGAGCTGGGATTGCGCGCCCGCGCCCCCCACGGCAAAAGTGAGAACGATCGGTTGGTGTGTTTTCCACTCGAGCCGCTCGATGCGGCGCGTGAAGTGCTCCTCCGCGGCACGGACGAGCTCTACGGGGAGCGGAAAACCGGTCACGGTGATGCGCGAGGTCGACACCCCGTAGATTGCGAGGTGCTCCGCCGCCTGCGGTGTGGGAGCGAAGTAGTGAAGCGGGCTCTCGCGTGGATGGGGCGGCGCCCACGCACGCGCAATATCAGAGTCGGTAGCCACAACGTAGATCGGCCCCGGATAGCGCCAACACTCTGCCATGTGAGCGGGGATTGGAAAAGTTGCGATGAGAGGAAGAGGGTTCGAGGAAAGCATCTCAATGAGGTGCTTTCCCCATCCGTGCTCAATGCGAGCGTAGGTTTCGCGAAGCTGGAGTGTCACCCGCGACTCGTCGGCGCCGGGAACGATCGGGCGAATGCGCTGGAAACGGTCAAGGAGACTGAAAAGAAACCGCCCAAGAGAACCGCCCGCTTCGCGAAAACGTGAAACGAAGTGGTATACCGCCTCGGTGTCGCGCCAAAGGCGTTCATCATGAGCAGGGATGCCCGGGTAGCAGTCCGCATTCACGATTCGCCCCCCCTCCGCGAGGGAAAGGAGCGGCACCGCGGCACGCAGATGCCCGTACCCCATCTCCGCCGCAACGATCCACGCCGTCTTCATCGTTAGTGTTACTATACCACAACAAAAAGCCCCGATATCCGCCAGTTGGCGGAGTCGGGGCGAATACCTCAGTTCGGTGGGCCCGGTTTCTTGTCTTTGAGAATTGCGTACAGTATAACACCGACAAGAAACAGGAGAAGAAGCACTGCGATGAATATTCCGAGCTTGATGACGGAG
>CAYHFV010000014.1:0-13584 GCA_964356055.1 uncultured Candidatus Saccharibacteria bacterium | reverse complement strand
TCCGCGAGGTTGCATCCGGCTTGGGCCACCGTGCGGCGATTCTTCCAGTACGCATCGATCGGAAGCGACAGTTCAAGAAAAACGGTCCCACAGATCGGACGACCTGTTTCCGCCTCGACACATTCGAACTCCATCCCTCCTCCGGGATTATGCTCCTGAGAAACCGCCGCCTTTCGCTTCGGTGCGACGATGAGGAATTTTCCCGGCCCGACAATGATGTCGGGACGGTCCTCATCGCCCGCGATCGAGCGCACAACCCGCCTCGTAAAGAAATTGAGCTGAAAGTAACCCTGCGACTCTCGGTAGGCGCCCGAGAGTGCGTCTTCTGGAGAGGGTCTCTCTATGGGTTTCCCCCGCGGCTGGTATACGAACAGGTACGCATCACGGTTCGAGGCTGATGGCACCTTTCCTGCGAGGTTCAGAATGCTCAGGAATATTTCCCGGGTCCGCCGCGCCTGGGCTGGCGTCATACGTACCCCCTGGAGAAACTGCACGAGGAGCGGTCCTTCGGCTGATTTCCTGGTATCGAGTCGTTTTTTCCGCATACGGATCTCTCCTTCTCTGTGATGTTATTGAAAAAAACTGCCCTTAGTATAGGCCAGGCAGCGGTGGGTTGTAAACGGCGGCGCGGTCAGCCAAGGACGAGCGGGACGAACGAGAAGCCGAAGTACTGGCGTTTCTCGAAGGTATCGTGCGAGGTTTTATCGAGGACGTAGATGCTCTCGCGGACGGGGGCCACGATGCGGCCGCCGATCTTCACCTGCTCTTTCCACGCCGCGGGGATCGTATCCCCCGCCGCGGCCGCGACGATGCGATCGAACGGCGCCTCCTCGGCGCACCCACGGGAGCCGTCGCCCAACACGATGCGGACGTTCTGCGGTGTCGGGAGCCCTGCGCCGGCGATGTTTCGTTCCGCGAGCGCGGCGAGCTCGGGGACGCGCTCCACCGCAACGACCCTCCCCTGCTCTCCCACGAGGAACGAGAGTAGCGCCGTCTGCCACCCCGACCCAGCGCCAATATCGAGCACCCGCTCGCCAGGCCTCGCATCGAGGAGTTCCAACATGAACGCGACCGTGAGCGGCTGGGATATCGTCTGGCCGTGCCCGATCGGGAGGGGGTAGTTCCCGTACGCTTCACCCGCACGCTCCGGCGGAACGAAGTGGGCGCGGTCCACCGCCCGGAACGCCTCGATGAGCGCCGGCGTCTTGAGGTAGCCGTCGCGTTCGAGGTCGGCGAGGAGCGATTCCTTCGTCATACCGCCTTATTGTACCCCGTTAGAAGTAATCCGCTAGAGAGCAGAACGCGGCATCGGGATAAAAATACCGCGCGATATCAACTTCTAACGGGGTGTACCGTCCCGCGCCGGAAAACAAAAAGCCGTCCCGCTTAGCGGGACGGATCTTGTATTAGACCCCTATGTATCGGGTCACTTCATCTATCTGATGTTCGATGAACGGTGAGAGCTTCCCTTGTACGAACTGAAGCTGTTCATACGGAACACCATCCTTCGTAGGACGCTCAAGGTCCTTGTCTTTACCCTTCAGGAACGGGCTCACGCATTTGTAGTGATCGAAGAGGAACTGCCACGGCACCATTTCAAGCATGATGCCGTCGCGACTATCGAACACCGCGATCGTAAAGTAGACCGTACTGAAGAGCCCTCGTGCGAGTTCGTACCCGCTCTGTGTCGCGGACGCGGCAAGCTGTACCAGCAACTTGTCGTACTCCGCGGCCATGAAGAAGGAGTGTTTGTCACCCCCGAACATGACATCGATGTCGCTTGCCGCGTCCGCCATACTGCTCAGCCACTTGCGCTGCTGGTCGACGGGAGTACGTCCTCCGCCGAACGGCAACCACATATGCGTGATGGCAACCTTGAACCCCGCAAGCTTGACCGAGAAATAGGGATGGTTGATGGTGCCAGCGCCTCGCGGTTGCAAATCGCGAAGTCCGGCATTCTCCAACCGGATCCTGTTCACGGTCATCGCGCGTTGAAGCGGCAGTTTAATTCCGAAATCATCTGCGCACTTCAAATACCCTTGCAGGTACTGCTCCATCGGGATCAGGGCATTCTGCCCCGTGAGCGCGTTTGACCAGATGCCCCACTCATGGTTCCCCATCCATGCCGCCCAATCGACAAGCTTCGGCGCCTGCGTCAGCATCGGCATCTGGATGTTGTTCGTGAAGCGCTGCTGTGCGTCCACGGTGACCAGCCTTATCGGCCGATTCTCGGCCGGCATCGCGGGATAAATGAATCCCTGAAGGACGTCGCCGTTCTCGTAGCACCGGTTCGCGAGACCCTCTTCACGCCCATAGAGCGCGTAGTCCATGAACTTGAGTTCGGACTCCGGCTGCATAGTGATCGAGCCGTGCTGGAGGTCCGTCAACAGACAGACGATCTCCCGCTCGTGCGGTTTGTCCCGCTGTTCTTCCACCACGCGTTTGACCGCGTTCGTGTGGAAGTAGAAGCGGATACGACCGTCCGGAAGCTGTTCAATCTCAGGAACCATCGGTGTTGTTGGCGACTTCCGGAATGTGTTCTGCCGGTGCGACTTCGACCCAAGAACGAAGCTGTTGAAGGTTTTTATTCGATATTTACCTTCCACAACCGTGTTCTGCATCCCCGGCAAACAGCCGAGCCAGTGTCCATGGAAATGCGTCAGATACAAAAATTCCTGATGCGCATCGAACATGAACCGTGGTGTCTGCTCGCCACGGGCTCCGAAATGCCGCATGACCTTTTCGAGCGTGAACGTCGGGTCCACATACTGCGTGATCGCCGAGAACTGCGTATTGTGCGTCAGTTGGAACTCATTGGGCGAAGAAGCGATATCCTCCCGCCCCTTGATTCCGGCGAGCGTGAGCACGAGCGAGTCGGGGGTCGCGTAGACCTTACCGAGCCGCGTATCGTTGATCGCGGCGCGGAGCGCATCCACGTGCACCACGTCTTCGTACTCCTTCGGATACGGCTTATGGTATCTCCATGAGAGGAGGATCTCCATAATGAGCCGATATTCGCTCTTCCAGTATCCGATTTTTCCGTAAACCTCTTCACTATTCAGAAGCGATCTCCGATCGGTGGAACCGATCAGATATTGATACCGGGTCATGATTTCCCACTGTATCTTGCGCTTCCCGCGGAGTTCCGCCATGTTCATCCGGCGCTCAAGCTCCTTGCTTAAGGAGCTCATGTCAACGCCCCACGCCCACGGATTCTTCCCTTCGGCAAGCATCGCGATCGCGGCATAGCTCCATGCCGTGTACCAGTCGTCGTCACCCTGAACGATGAACAATCCGTCCTTGCTCCTCCTATAGAGCTCCGACAGGAGAAGTCCTGCCGCCTGGAATTGCGTGTCGATCTGGTCGAGACCGCTCGTGTTCGCAAGCGTCCGATACTTGTCCATTTGGACTCCGGTAAAGTTCCCCTGCACAAGCCCCGTCGCGACCGTGAATGTCGGCTTGATGCGCCGCAACGCCCAGTTTAGGAGCGCCATATCGGTGTTTTGCTGCCCGAACAGCACTTCAGAAAGCAGAGCTACGCGGAATCCGTTCCGTGTTTCTTTCCGGAAATCGATGGTCTTCACGAGCTTTTCCTTCCGGTCCTGCTCGAGTGCTTTCTGGACGTCTTCGAGCGACGCCAGTTTTATCTTCCTTTTTTCGCGTTTTACCGCGATCCGATTCTCGAGTTCGGAAAGTTCAAGAGTCCGTATCGAGGCGGCATCAAGGCCCAATTCGCGACCCCTGCCGGAGATACGGCACATAGGAGTTCCGCCCTTTCCGGTTACCTCGACCAGCTTTCGCTCAACAAAGAACTCAAGGAGCGTTTCGAGGAATGCGGTGTTCTCTTCTCCGCTCTTCCCGTCGTACAACTGGCGATGGACCTTCTGGATCGAGGTCCACCCGGGCATCCCGTGCATGAAATCAAGGAGACGCTGTTTTTCGGTTTCGGGAACGAACTTTTTGTAGAGTTCGGCGGGAGTATAGAAATCCGCCTCGTTGGCAAAATACCATGAGCACTTCGCCACCGGGTCCTTTACCTCGATCAGCGTACCGATATCCACCCACTTCTTGATCCAGCCGCGTACCGTATCTTTGTCTTCCTTCGGAAAACAGAAATATACGTCTGATTTCCTGATACGCCGCTTTCTGCGGATGATCTGCATAAGCGTCCGGAGCCGACGGGTGCGTTCCGATTCTTCCCGGTCCTTGAAACGCGTTTGGATCTCCAAAATCCGGTCCCTGTCGCCAACGAATGCGGAAACCGCCTTGCCCACAAGTTTCCAGCTCTTCAGCCGCGGGATCTGCTTGACGATCTCCTTGTACGGAAAACGCTTCGCAACGAGATCATTGAGCTTCTCGATTTCTTCCTTCGTCAGTTCCTTGTACTCCGAATTCCGATTCCGCCTAGCGCCTACCGTCTCCCCCGCGAGGTTGAAGCGCGCACTTGCGATAGCTCCCAAGCTTCCTTTGAATTCCGGATATCGCCGAGTCAGCTCAGTATCCGTAATGTCCGGATTGCGGAGGAGTTTCATAAAGCCACGGAGTCGCTTCCCCTTCAAGAGGCGGAATTTGGCCTTTTTGTTGCTCTTTATTGAATGGAGCCCTCTTCGCCGCGCGTAGGTCTGCACGGCATTCTCAAATGCCTCAAAGGCCGAATTTTTACCGGTCGTCCGATCGCGCATAAGGTCGCCGTTCCGCTTCATGGTGTCGTACAACCCGCGGAGAATTTTCTTACGCTCCTCGAAAGAGCTCACCCTGAATACGCGACGCAGATCCTTTGTGTACTTTTGCCACTGATATTTCGTCTTTTTCATCACCGAATCTCCCCTGTATGTGATTGATAATTTTTCTGCCCTCATCATCCTCCTCGGGGTAGGTGAAGTCAATAGGTTTGAAGGGCAAAAAGCCCCGCTAATCGCGGGGCTTCGTTTCTCGGTCAGACGAGGCGGTCGCCCTACCGGAACGCCCCCTCGAGGAGAAGGTCGAGAAGGTTCGGGAACGGGATGCCGCTCGCGGCAGCCGCTTTCGGCACCAGGCTCTGCTCGGTCAAGCCCGGGATGGTGTTTATCTCGAGGACGAAGAGCTCTCCCTGGGGGGTGAGGATCATGTCCGTGCGCGAAAATCCGCGGGCGCCGACCAGCCGGTGCGCCTTTTGCGCCGCGGCCTGGGTGAGCTTTACGTAGGCGCCGGAGAGGTTCGGCGGAGGCGTGAGCTCGTCCGACCCGCCCGTCTCGTACTTCGCGCAGTAGTCAAAAAATGGCGAGACATGGGGAATAATTTCGGTCGGGAGGAGCGCAAACGCGCTCTCGGGAAACCCGTAATCCAAAACGCCGCAGGTGAGCTCTCGCCCCTCGATGAACGTTTGGACGAGTGCCTCGCGGGAGAACGAGAGAACGTCCAAAATTGCCCGGATGAGTTCGTCGCGGTCGCGGACGATCGAGACGCCGACGCTCGAACCGTCGGCGTTCGGCTTCACCACCACCGGAAAATGGAAATAGTAGCGGAGCTGGTCCAAGATGCGGTCGGTCTCCGCGTTCCAGATAAATTTCGGAATGAGGAGCGAGTACGGAACGGTGAGGCCCGCGTCGTGAAGGAGCCGCCCCGAGACAAACTTGTTCATCGCGAGCGCGGAGGGCGCGGGGCGGGAGCCGGTGTAGGGAATCCCCGCCGTCTCGAGCTCGCGCTGCACCGCACCGTCCTCGCCGTAGGCGCCGTGCATCGCGATGAACGCGACGTCCGTGCCGTGCCGGAGTGCCTCGGGAACCACCGCCCACTCCCCGTTCTTCGAAATGAGAATTTGGTGCGGCTCGTACCGGGAACGGTCTAGGTGGCGCGCGACGTTCTCGGCGCTCCGAAGTGAGACCTCGTGCTCGTGCGAGGGACCGCCTTTTAGGATGGCGACGCGGAGCTTTCGCTTTGCGGTCGGTTTCGTCACGTACGGCGTGCCTCGTATGGTCATGGCGGGGGCAGTAGGAATATCTCCTCTCGCGCCGCTGCGCTCGAGACCTTCGGCTCCCCTTCGGGAACCTGCGGCTCGCGGTTCGATTCCTGTGTTCTTTCACATCATAACGCACGAGCGGGATGGCACAAGGCCATCCCGCTCTTCGTTTTGCGGGGGCAGTAGGAATCTCACTACTGCGGGAGCTGAGGGAATCGGACCCCCGACCGCGGTTTTGGAGACCGCTGTTATACCACTTAACTAAGCTCCCAGTTTCGAAAGTTCGGTTTTGTCCCGATTTTCGAAAATCATAACATGATTTTCATAAAAATCGAGGATCCTCGATTTTGTCGCTCCGGAGAAACCGGAGACAAAATCGGGAGAGACCGCTGTCCTACCATTGAACGATGCCCCCTCTGGAATCGATTATACCCACCACCCCCGAAAACTCAAAACCCCTCGCGGGGTTCTAGGCTATTTCTTCGATTCTTTGTGAACGGTGTGTTTTCGGCACGCACTTGTGTCGCTTCGCTCCCTCACAACCCTCGGTTTTGAGTCATTTCCGACATGGGGAAATCCTGACGAGGTAGAAGCTCACCCCGCGTTGGAAGGAATGGGAAACCAGAAGGTGTCCCAGACGGGGGTCGGGGTGAGCGACCCCGATCCCCTTTTGTGCACGGGTGTCGAAAACTATTTTTTAGACTCCTTGTGTACGGTATGTTTCCGGCACCACTTGCAGTAGCGCCTGAATTCGAGCTTCCGCTCGACGGTTTTCTTATTCTTCCTCGTCGAGTAGTTTGTCCGCTTGCACGCGCTGCAGCGGAGTCGAACCAGCTTTTCGGTGAATTTGCCCTGTGCCATAATCGTTGAACATTCGGAGCTCGCATCGCGACGAACGAATGTTCGTCACGATTATGAGCATCCCGCCGACGGCGGGAAACCATGCGAATTTGGTGAAGGTATTCTACGCAAACCGGCGGGAACAATCAACCCTCCGTGAGCCGATGGTCGGATTTGTCCTGCAGAGCTCTGCGGGATTGCACCGTGCGTAACCTCTCCCGCCACGGCGGGATCGGGATGAATGTGGGAAAACAGACGACCTCTCCCTTGATCACCTTCCATATCAAAAACTGCTGAAAAATGACAGCCGCCCCGCCGCCGCTCGCTACCGCTCGCCGCCAAGCAAAATACTCTTTTCCTTTTTAGAAGAAATTTTGGTGGCGCGCGCAAATCAGAAAGTCTAATTATGGAGCCGAAGGTGGGAATTGAACCCACGACCTACTCTCCGCCGAAGGCGGATAAACTTACCATGCCTGCCCGCCGAAATCTGAGCCGAGACCGGGGATCGAACCCGGGACCTCATCCTTACCATGGATGCGCTCTGCCAACTGAGCTATCTCGGCATGTAGGCGTGGAGTTGCTCTCTACCTCCGCCGGCTGGCGGATGAGCTACTTCGGCAACGATTCCTAGGATACTACGGGCCCTCAACCAACACAACCGCGTGAGCCGGGGAGAGGAGTTGAGCCTCCAACCTTCACTTTATCCCGACGTTCTAAAATTTTATCTGAGCCGTCCCCGGGATTTGTCCCGCATAAACATGCGGGATTGCGCTCTGCTTAACTTCACTACCGCTCGGGATGAGCGCGGGAAAACAGCGGACCTACTGTTTATCCCGTACAATAATCTTTATTTTTGAGCCAGCGGTCGGGCTCGAACCGACAACCTACGGTTTACAAAACCGTTGCTCTACCGTTGAGCTACGCTGGCAACCTGTTGTACGGGACTATGCGCCACAGTTGTTCCCGATTTGTCTAAACGCTATCGCGTTTAGCCACAAATCGCAATCCCGCTTTGCGGGACTCTACCAGCTGAGCTAAGGCGGCGCTTCTCGGGAAATTTCCGAAATGGTGCTCTATTCTTGAATTAGTCCGAACGCATTTTTCCGAAAAATTCCCCCCGCGAAAATTCGGAAAGGCGGCGGAGCCGCACCGCTGACAATTTCAAGTTTTTCTTTGGCGGCATTCAATTCAGAATTCGCAAAGCGAATACCTACAATGTATCAATTTATATATTTAATTTCAATGGTATAATTTCTAAAAATAGAAAACGAGAGAGGCCTTTTGGTAAAGCTCTAGCTCATGCACTTGGACAAACGCCAACAGGCCACAGAAATAAAGAGAGACTCAAGCGATTATTGCGCCTGAGTCTCTGTGTATGCTGTCAATTCTGTGCCAGCCGTTTTGTTACCTACTGCTTCATGAACACGAACCTCTCGGTTGGGAACACGGTTCCGTGAAGAGGATAGCTGTCTTTATCTATTGTGATCATGGGCCCTACATGGGAGGCGTGTAACTGCATCTTCCCATTATCGCCCGAACCTAACTGAAACTTGAGCCAGTTTCCGTACAGCCCTACAATCGGTTCCATCCCTATTTGTATTTGATCGTCTTTTGGTTGATCCGTATATGCCAGCCGCAGGGCAGGCCCTACAGATGCTGGACAAACGGTTAATCCGCACTGCCCAGCTGCAGAAATTATTTCGTAGTCAGTTGAGGCCCCGTTGGGAAACCCCAGATCACTCACTGAAACCAGCACCAGATTAACGCTGGTATCACGTTTGACGACCGCTTCCCCCAAAATACTCTTGGCCCAACTTGTAACCTCACACCCGCTGCGCCGCAAAGATTTGCGGAAACCACTGCCGGTCTGCTTCTTCAGGTCAAGACTTTTCCAAACTTCAAACTTTTTGATGCCCGGACCCTGCCATGCCATAAGCTCTTCGGGAGTTTTCAGTCTAGTAGGTACCCTCTCTTTTGACGTGTCTACATTAGGACGCTCACGATCAGAGCAAGAAATGAGCATCCCTAGTGCAAAAAATACCGCCACCACCACAAAAAAGCGTTTCATAACTACCTCCTGTTTGGTTTTTATTTGGTTATTTAGTTGTTGGGCTACAGCCGCACATTATTAACTTTTCAATCTACTACAATGCAAAATACCTACAAGTACACCACATGTCAAGACCCCGTAATGGCTCAATAGCTTGGAAACACCCAGGCCGCTACACTCGTATGTATATGGCATACACCACCAATCCGCACCTGCCCCGCGTCAGGCGGGACGCGGTGAATTTCGTCCGGGCGGGGCATACCACGCGGGAAGCGGCCAGGCATTTCGGATATACGCACAGCGCGATCGCAAGATGGATGAAGAAAGCTCCTCCAAACAGCAGACGGATATTCATACCGACACGCTCATCTCACCCTCACCACCACCCGAACGAACTTGGCCGCGCGATAGCGCGCCGGATTTTTTCTTCTAAAGGGAAGAGAAAACTTTTTTGTGTTGCTCTACTCTCTACGAGCAGGGCGGCGGGGACAACGCTACTGGCTACGGGCGCGGCGAAATTCCCCCCACACCTCTTTTCCGCCACACTCGAGCAGATTTCAGGGATTCGCAAAATTGCGTCAGCAATTTTGCGTGAAATGATTTCGAGCCATATCGGTGCTGGGGGGAGGATTCGAACCTCCGTAGCCCGAAGGGCGCTTGATTTACAGTCAAGTGCATTTGACCGCTCTGCCCCCCCAGCGCATATTACAAACTGCCCACTAATTTCTTAAAAGCCTCCCCTTCTTTATACCGTTTTATCCGATGTTCCCGCAACCACGCTTCTCGTTTCGTCCTGAACTCCTCTAAATGGATTAGTTGCCACGGCCGACCTGATCTAGTTGAACGATTTGCTCCAGAGTTGTGATGATGCAAACGCCCCTCGATATCGGACGTTGAACCGATGTAATATCGTTTCGAACGAATGCTCCGAAGTATGTACGCGTAGTGCATTGACCGCCCACCGCCGTTGGTCACCGCATCCCGCGGGATCCCGCTTTAGCGGTGACGGGGTCCCGCTGCAAGCGGTAATCTGCC
This sequence comes from uncultured Candidatus Saccharibacteria bacterium, assembly GCA_964356055.1. Taxonomy (GTDB): domain Bacteria; phylum Patescibacteriota; class Minisyncoccia; order UBA6257; family GWB1-50-10; genus JAUSKB01. The sequence continues at coordinate 3,721 of CAYHFV010000014.1, read as the reverse complement.
CACCACAGCAAAATCCGCTTCTCCTCCTATTTAAGCGCGGCTGGCTGAATTATCAAGCCTGCGTGCCGTTCCCCGCCGGGCCGTTCGGCCCTCTGGGCTGGAGGCCATTCCCGTTTCCCTCCGGGCCGTACGGTCCCTTGGGCCGGAGGCCGTTGCCGTTCCCCCCGTTCCCCTCGCCGCTTCCGGGAAATCCCGTCTCCTTGCCGGGCTCCTTCCGGAACCGCCGCATCCGGTGGAGGAGGGCGTTGTCGAACTTCAGGATGCTAAGACGCATCCGGCGGATGAGCTTCTCGACGAAGGAGAGAAGCCGCTCGTCGATGCGTTCCAGGTACTGGTGAATCCAGTGCGGCGCCGCCTGCGGCGCCCGAGCGGTGAGATCGGCGTCGTTCACTCGCGGGAGCGCCCGCGCGAGAAGATACACGAGGAGACCGATACCCGTGAGAATAAGAACCTCGAGAAAGTAGTTCACCATAGTCATTAGACACTAGCCCATAGCCACTAGAAATATTCTTTGGGGTGTTGGAGTGTGGTTCCTACTAGTGGCTAGTGGCTAAACCCTAGTGGCTATTTATATCTCGTACCGGCAGAACCGCGTCACCGCGATGTGCTCCCCCACTTTTGCCGTCGTCCGCTTCAGAAGGTCGCCGACCGTGAGCGACTCGTCCTTGATGTACGGTTGTGTGAGGAGCGCCGGAACATCTTCTGGGTCCATCGCCGCGACCTGCATCGCGAGTTCGTGCGCTAGTTCTTGGAATGGGTCGGAGCGGACTACGAAATCCGTCTCCGCGCGCACCTCAATGAGAACGCCGACGCGGCCGTTGTGAATGTACGACTTCAGGAGTCCCGCTCCAGTCGCGCGGTTCTTCTTCGTTTCCGCTTTCACAAGCCCCCGTTCGTTGATAAGGGAGATCGCGCGGTCGAAGTCGCCTTTTGCATCCTCGAGCGCCCGTTTGCACTCCATGACCCCCGCGCCCGTCGTTTCCCGAAGTTTCTGGACGTCTTTTGGATTGATCGCTCCCATGGTGTTCCTTATGCCTTCGGCGCCACCGGTGCCGCCGCTACTGCCGCCGCGAGTGCTTCCCGCAGCGCGTCCCGGAACTTCCCGAAGACCCACTCGATGCTCGACTTCGCGTGGTCGCTCGCAAAGACCGGGTACGTCGCGAGATCGGGATCGTCGTCGGTATCCATGATGGCAACGACGGGTATGGAGAGCGCGCGCGCCTCGCGGACGGCGGTGAGGTGCTCCCGCACGTCAACGACGATGAGCGCGTCGGGAAGCTTCGCGAGGCGCCGGAGGCCGGTAAACGACTTCGCCATCTTCGAAATGTCCTTATCAAACTCGAGCTGTTCGCGCTTCGTGTACTTCTGAAGCTCGCCTTTCTCTTTCTTCTCCTTGAGCTCTTCGAACTGCCGGAGGCGCGTTGAGATTACCTTGAAATTCGTGAGTGTGCCGCCGAGCCACCGCGTTGTCACGTACGGGAACTTGAACTCGTTCGCGAACTCGAGGACCACGCCGCGTGCGGGGAGCCCAGTCCCGACAAGGAGCACAATGCCGTTTCGAACTGCGACGGTTTTGAGGAACGCCGTGGCCTCCCCGAGGGATTCAAGCGTCGATTCGGGACTCAAAAGCTCAACCTCGTTCCGCGTTCCCGCGATAAAGGGGCGCATCCGAGGGTGCGTTTTCGATTTCGTGTGGCCAATGACAATGCCGGCTTTCACCATTTCGGTCGCGAGCTCGCTCGAAACCGTGCTCGGTGCCGGAGCCTGCGCCGGCGTCAATTCTGTGTCTGGCATGTGTAGAAACCGCAGATGAAACCGCGACAGTGACGCTGTCGCCACACCTATCGTAGACAAGGGCGCTGATTTTGTAAACCCCCACACCTATGCATAGGTGTGGGGGTAAGCCCCCACCTGCCGCTAGGTTCTACCGCCCGTGCCGCGTTCGCCACTCGGCAATTTTTTTATGGTCGCCGGAAAGGAGAACCGGCGGTACCGGGAATCCTCTCCCACGGGTGTTTTTCGATTTCCAAACCGGCGGCCGCGTGTAAACCGGGTAGGACCCCTTCTGTTCCTCGAGCGATTCCCGTTTCCCCAAAACGCCCTTGAGCTGGCGGGCGACCGCTTCCGCAACGACGAGCGCCGGGAGCTCGCCGCCGGAGAGGATGAAATTGCCAACAGAAATCTCCTCGTCCGCCACGTGCTCCGCCACCCGCTCGTCCACCCCCTCGTACCTCCCGCAGATGAAGATGAGGTGCCGGTACTTCGCGAGACGGCGCGCCGCTGTGTTCGTGAACGCCTTTCCACGTGTCGAGAGTAAAATAACCCTCGTTTTCTGTCCCCGGCTCTTCGTCTTCCGCGTGATTGACTGAACCGCCCGGTAGATTGGCTCTGCCATCATGACCATGCCGGGCCCTCCCCCGAACGGTCGGTCGTCCACCGTCCGGTGGCGCCCCTCGGCGAAGGTTCGGGGATTCACAAACTCAAACCGAACGAGCCGTTTCGCTGCCGCGCGCTTCAGAATGGACTCGCGAAGGTAGGAGGAGAACGCCTCGGGAAAGAGGGAAATAAAGTGGAAGGTGAGCATCGGAACGTTCACTGTCCTTTTTCGAGCGGTCGCACCTCGTCGTCGATCGATCGAATGAGATCCTCCTGCCCCTCCTGTTCCGCCTGCAGCCGGGCATCGTCGAAATCGGCGAGGGCGAGATCGCGCCGTCCGGCGGCGAGGTAGATTCGGGCCCGCTCGAGATTTAGTCCAATCTGCGCGCGGACGTACGCCGTATTGTCCGCGGCGTTCGGAATGCGCTCAACCTCCCGAATTCGTTCATCCATCCACCGCCGAAAAAGTTCCATCGTTTCGGGATCGTCCGCTCCCCGCTCACGCAACCCCTCGATGATCCGCTGCTTCAGATCCACTCGTTCGGGAGAAGGAACCTGTTCGTTCATACCTGAATCCTATATCCGTTTTCCAGAAAATGCCACCGCAAAAAGACACCCGCCCCGATATAATCGGGGCGGGTTCTGTATCGAATTCGGGGGTCTACGCCTCGGGTTCTGCTTTCGGCCGCAGACCGCGCGTCGAGCCTTCCGGCTCTTCGATCTTCAGGTTCACGCGGGCATTGTTCTTGATGCCCACGATGCGCAAGAGCGAACGGATCGCTTTTGCGGTCGAACCCTGACGACCGACGACCTGGCCCATATCCTGCGGGTGGACATGCAATGAAAGCAATACTCCCATCTCATCCACCTTCCGGTCAACCTTGACGTCGTCCGGATGATCGACAATTGATTTCACAAGATATTCCAGGAACTCCCTGTCAACGCTTGCATTCATGAAGTGCGTGGGTGTCTGGCGTTTCTTTCCGACCTTTCTGAATGTCTATATCCTAGCAGGTCTACCTTATTTGGTCAATCCCCCTTCCCTACGCGGCGGGAGCCGCTTCCGGCCTGTCCGCCGAAGCTTCAGCAGAGGTGGAAGCCGATTTTTCGGCTACCAGCTCCGGCGCCACGGCGGGAGCTTGGACGGCAACCGACACTAACTCCCCTTTCGCCTTTCCTGCCTCCGGCGGGACCCCGCCCTCGGCGGTGGCGACTTTAAGTTTCCGGTGCACCGGAATCTTCGCGCCGCGCACCGCACCCGATTTCACGAGCAGGTTCCAGACACTCGCCGTCGGCTGCGCCCCCCCGCCCATCCAGTAGGTCGCGCGCGTCGTATCGACAGCGC
>CAYHFV010000013.1:0-14506 GCA_964356055.1 uncultured Candidatus Saccharibacteria bacterium | reverse complement strand
CCGACCCGACGAACGCGAGCCCGCGCGCGACCGCGATCGCGTCCGAGAGCGTACCCGCGCCCGCGATCGGGCTCACGCGCCCTCGGCCTACCGCGATCGCGTCCGTTACCGGAGTGTGCCCCGAGCCCGCCAAGGCGAGCGAGGGGAGCGCGCGGAGGGCGCGCGGCAGGCGTGCGAGCTTCTCCCACGAGCGGTGGAGCGCCGCGGCGCGGCGGTAGGCGTCGTACCCGGCGAAGAGCTCGTCTGCCCCCTCGCCGACCTGGATGACCGTAACGCCCGATCTCCGCGTCAGTTCCGAGAGCCAGAAGAGCGGGATGCAGACCGGGTCGCCCACCGGATCGTCGGCGTACTTCGGGTACGCGTCGAGGAAGGAGAGGACATCCTGGTCGCCGATGAAGCGTTCGTGCACCTTCGAGCCGAGCCGACGGCCCATGAGACGCGAGTATTCAAATTCGTTGTACTGGTCGGTCGCGGAGGCGCCCACCGAGAAGGTCTCGACCGGGCGCCCGAGGGCCTTCGTCATGAGCGCCGCGTTCGTCGAGGAATCGATGCCGCCCGAGAGGAAGCACCCGAAGGGAACATCCGAGACCATCTGCCCGCGGATGGAGTCTGTAAGGAGGTTCAGGGTCTCACGGACGAAAAACGCCTCGCCATCCTTGACCGGGGAGCCCATGAGCGGATTCCAGTACTCGCGGATCTCCGGCTCGCCTCCTGCGGAGATGGTGAGCGTGTGCGCCGCCGGAAGTTTCTTCACGCCCCGGAAGAGCGTCTCGGGGGCCGGGACGGACGAGAAGGTGAGATAGAGCGGGAGCGCCTCCTCGTTTAATTCCTTCGGAAAATCGGGATGGGCGAGGATGGCCTTCGCCTCCGACCCGAAAAAGAGCGTCCCCTTGCGGATGGCGTAGTAGAACGGTTTCACGCCCAGGTGATCGCGGGCGCAGAAGAGGCGCTTGCGTTCCTCGTCCCAGAGCGCAAATGCGAACATGCCGTTCAGGCGGTTCACGCAGGAAAAGCCGTACTCGCGGTAGGAGGCTAGGATGACCTCCGTGTCGCCCGTGGAGATGAACCGGTGGCCGCGCCCCTCGAGCTCCTTCCGGAGCTCGCGGAAGTTGTAAATCTCGCCGTTGTAGGTAATCCAGAGCTTGCGTTCCGCGTCGTGCATCGGCATGGCGCCCGCTCTCGAGAGGTCCAGGATCTTCAAGCGTCGGTTGCCGAGACCGAGCATGCCGTCGCTCGTCCGGTACGTCCCGCCCTCGTCAGGGCCGCGGTGGACGAGCGTGTCGCGCATGGCGCCGACGACCGCCTCGGTTACCCGCTGCGCATTTTTGAAATGGAAGACGCCCGCGATGCCGCACATGCACTCATTGTAGCCGTCGGAGCGCCCCGCTTTCAATGCGCGCAGTTGTACGGCGCCGCGGAGAGCGTATACCATAGAAGGGTATGGGAACACAGGGAATGCACGCGACAAGCGATCGCACGGTGCTCGTCGTGTTCGGGACGAGGCCGGAAATCGTGAAGCTCATGCCGCTCGTCCGCGCCCTCGAGGCGACCTCGGGCGTCCGCCCCGTGACGTGCCTTTTCCGGCAGCATCGCCTGATCGCCGACCAGACGCTCGCCGCGTTCGGCTACACGCCGACCTACGCGGTGCCGATATCGCTCTCTGACCAGGCGCTCTTCGCGCCGGGGGTAGGTCTGCTTCGCAAGCTCGCGACGCTCATGGGGAGCGGCATCGGATTCTTCCGGTTTCTCATGATCCTCCGCCGCGAGCGCCCGGCGGTCATTGTGGTCCAGGGAGACACCTCGACCGCCTTCCTCGCCGCCTTCCTTTCCTTTCACCTCAAGGTGCCCATCGCGCACGTCGAGGCGGGGCTTCGGACCTACGACAAGTACCGCCCGTTCCCCGAGGAGGCGAACCGACGTTTGATCGGCGCGATCGCCGACCTGCATTTCGCGCCGACCGCGGGCGCGCGGGAGAACCTCCTCTCGGAGCATGTTCCCGCGGACCGTATTTGGGTTGTCGGGAATACGGACATCGACGCAGTGCGCCTTGTTGCGGAACGGGTGCGGCATCCGGACGTTGCCGCGTCCTGGGAGCGCTGGTTCTCTGATCGTCACGGCATCGTTCTCAAGGGGAAGCGGCTCGTCCTCGTGACTGCGCACCGGCGGGAGAGTTTCGGCGAGGGACTTGAGCGCATCTGTGAGGCGCTCCGCGACCTCGCGGCGTCCCCACGCAACATTCAGATTGTCTACCCCGTCCACCCGAACCCGAATGTTCGAGGCGCCGTCCACGCGGCGCTCAAAGGCGTACCGGGGATTGCGCTCATTTCGCCGCTCGCCTACGAACCGTTCACCTTCCTTATGGACCGCGCGGAGCTCATCCTGACCGATTCGGGCGGCATCCAGGAGGAGGCGTCGTTCCTCGGAAAACCGGTGCTCGTCATGCGGACCGAGACCGAGCGCCCGGAGGTGGTGGCAGCGGGCGCGGCGGCGCTCATCGGTACCGACCGCGCGCGGATAGTCGATGCCGCGAACAGGTTGCTGGACGACACGGCAGCGCGGGAGGCGATGGGACGGCCCCGTACGCTCTTCGGCGATGGGCACGCCGCCGAGGCGATCGCGAAAATACTCACCGAAACAAAAAACGCGAAGCAGTAATGCTTCGCGTGTTTTTTTCACTTTTTGGCCCCGAGCGTGGCCATCTCAACCATGAGATCCTTGCCCATCCGGCCAGTTTGCTTGAGTTTATCTGTGGCGATCCGCCTCGGAAAATAAGTTAAAGAGATCGGCCCGCCGTTCATTTCCATGACGGACGACCAGTGCTCGTCCTTTGTATGGAGCACGCCGCGCGCATAGATGCCGGGTGCGATGAGCCACTCGACTTCGGGGTGTTCGAGGAGCGAGGTCGGCAGGAGCCGGAGCACCCAGACGTGGCGGGTGCGTCGGATGAGCCGAACGCCGGTGCCGAGCGCGAGGATGGCGAGAATGCCGATCGTCGCCTGGAGCCAGGGATCATCGGTGAAGTAGTGCCCTGGGAAGAGCAGAACGGTGAAAAGCTGCGCGCCGACCGCGAGAACAAGCGCGATGAGCAGGAAGAAGACGATACCCGTGAGAAGCGTTTCTCTTAAAAAAGAACCGACACGCATCGGTTCAATCCTCCTTTCGTTCCGTAGAATAAGTGAGTGATTCGTTTTATATCGCTTAATGCTGGTTTCATTGTCTCACCGCTTATTCTTTTTGTCAAGAAAGCGGCGACGACGAAACATTCGAAGCCGCGCCACGGAAAGACGCACTCATCGCCTTGAGTTCCGCGAGGACGCGTTCCTTGAAGAGCGCGAGCGCTCCGAAGTAGACGAGTGCGGAGAGGGCAATCGAGACGAGCACGTGGACGCCGAGCGCATCGAGGACAAAGGCGCACCCGCCCATCACGAGACTCGCGAGAAATATCTTTCCGAGGTAGGCGAAGGTTCTGAAATCGTTCGTTTTTTTCATGATACGCCATATGAATCCGTGGGTGATGAATTGCGCGGTAATGATCGCAGTGGCGGCTCCCACGATGCCGAAAGGGGGGATGAGAAGAGCGCTCAATGCGATGTTGCCCGCCGCTCCTAGTGCGACGCACCAGGCAACCTTCTTCTGTTTATTGAATGCGACCACCAAATTACCGAGGAGTGCTGCGGGAAAAATAATGAGCGTCGTTGCGATGAGGAATCGGAAGGCGGATGCCGCCGGCAAATACTCTGCTCCGTAGAGGAACGCCATGATAGATTTAGCGAGCACGATGCCGCCTAGGGTGAGCGGCAGAGCGATGAGGAAGAGCGCCGTCATCGCGCGTTCGGTGATGACCCGTACGCTCCCGTGCTCCCCGGCCCCGATGAGACGCGCGAGCACTGGGAAGAGCGCCGCAGCGAGGATGCCCGGCAGCGTGTAGAGCACCTGCACGATTTTCTGGGCCGCCGAATAAAACCCGAGCTCCTCGGGAGCCCGCCACCACCCGAGCATGATCATATCGACGTTCAGCATGAAGGCGCCGAAGAGACTCAAGAGCGCGATGGGGAGCGCATCCCGGATGATGGGCGAGAGGAGCGCTCGCCGGAAGTTGCTCATGATGCCGGCGTACTCCTTGCGGAGCAAAACGACGGCGAGGAGGGCTCCCACGCCCGCGGAGAGCGCGTAGGAGAGGGTGAGTGAGTACGTGGTCGCGGAGACGGCAAGGATGGTAAACCCCGCGGCGGTAATGACAATGTTCATCGCGGTGTTCACGAATGCTTCGAGCTCCATTTTTTCGAGGGCGCGGAGAAACGAGTTCGAAAATTCACGGATGCCGTCGAAAATGGTGAGGAGCGCCACGAATGGGATGAGCGCCTTCGCAGCCTCGATCTTCGAGAAATAGGGAGCGATGAAAACGATCGCGGCGGCAGTCAAGAAGAGGAGGATCGATTTGAGCCAGAACGAGGTCGCGAAGTAATACGACCGCTCTGCGGGCTTCTGCGACGCGTCGCGGGTGAGGATGCCGTTTATGCCGATATCAGCGAAGATGGTGAAGAATCCCGCGAGCCCCAAGGCGTAGGAGAACACGCCGTAGTCGGCGGCGCCGAGCACGCGCGCCGCGTACACGATAATGGCAGCGCGGATGAGCCGCCCGAAGATCTGTCCGAACGAGAGCCAGAGCGCGTTCTTGAACACGGTTTGGCGGGTCGTTCGGTTCTCGAGGAGAACCGCCTTAAGCTTTCCGAGGAGTGACATGAGATTCGTGGGAAAGAAAAAAGTATTTGACTGTTCGGAGTACGATCAGGATATCGAGGATGAGCGAGCGGTTCTTGATGTAGTAGATGTCGTACCGGAGCTTTTCGTACGCCTCTTCGAGTGATGCGGAAGGACGGTAGTTGATCTGCGCCCACCCGGTGAGCCCCGGCTTCACGATGTGCCGCATCTCATAGTAGGGGAGATTCGCGTACCGCAGGACGAGCTCTTTCCGCTCGGGGCGCGGACCAATGAATGAGATGTCGCCTCGGAGGACATTCACGAACTGGGGGATCTCGTCTAAGTGGCTGAAGCGCAGGAACCGGCCGAACGGCGTCACACGCTGGTCATTTGGTTCCGTCCAGAGTGCTCCTTCTCCGCCGTCGCGCATGGTTCGAAACTTAAGGAGGGTAAACGGCTTGCCGTTCTTTCCGACGCGTTCCTGGCGGTAAATAATCGAGCCGCGCGAGGTGATCGCGATGAGGAGAACAATGATGATGGAGAACGGGGCGAAGAGGAGAATGAGGGCGCCGGCGAGGAGGAGATCGGCCACCCGCTTCACAGAATCATAGAAAGGCTGCCGCGTCGACACATTCTGGATGAACCACGCCTCGTCGAGCTCATCGAGCGGCTCTTTCTCAAAGATGATCTCGTAGAAATCGGAAAAGGAAACGAGGGTTACTTCGAGCGGGAGGAGGCGGTAGAGCGCTGAGAGAACGGAGAAATCCTTCGATGCGTTTGGCGGGAGGATAACACTCGTCGCATTCGAGGCGAGGACTGTTCGGGTGAGCTCGGCAAGCGCCGCCGGGGTGACCGCGGTGAGCCGCGCGGCGATGCGGTAGCCGGCGTGGGGGTTTTGAGCGAGGTACCGCATAAGCTCTTCGACGCGGGAACCGTCGCCCAGGACGACGACGTTTTGGGCGCCCGAGACGAACCACGAGCGGGCGAGCGAACGCCAACGGTAGTCGAGGAGAAAGAAGACGATTCCGAAGAGAAGGAGGTTGGTTTTCGGCGTGAGTTCAAAAAATTCGCCGAAGAGGTAGAAGACAATGGTAGAAAGGGCGCCCGCGACTATGAGGGCGACGAAGAGCGTCGAGGCGATCGTTCCCTTCGATCGGAGTGAGCGGACGCGGTAGAGGTCAGCGAGGTAGAGAATGACAATCCAAAGGACGAAGATAAGCGAAAACGGGACGAGGTGATCATTAAAGGTTTTGGGGAATAAGACACCTCCGTACCGGATAAAGAGCGTCGCGGCGAGCGAGAGGTAGAGGAGGACGATATCTCCCACAATGAGCACCGTTTTTTTGATGACGGTCATTTTTCAGGGTTTATCCTACCCCACTCGTACCGAAATTGCTAATGGAGTATGGTATGGAGAATCGAAGTTGACCGCCGAAGCCACACCCCTTACTATAGTGAGTACTATGGAACAGGAAGAAAAAAAACGGGAGTATCTGTTGCCGGTGAGTATCATGGTCGCCGCGGTGCTCATCGCGGGCTCCTTGGTCTACAGTGCGGGGAAACGGGCGGACACGGGAACGAAGAACGAGCCCGCGGACGGGAATCCCGCGGCGGTCGCGCAGCCGTCACCGGTGAACGTGAAGCCGGTTACCGCGGGCGACCACATCTTGGGCGATCCGAACGCCCCGGTAAAAGTGATCGAGTTTTCCGACCTTGAGTGTCCATTCTGCAAGCGGTTCCACTACACGATGAAGCAGGCGGTCGAGGCGTACGACGGAAAGGTGGCGTGGGTCTACCGCCACTCGCCTATCGATCAGCTTCACTCGAAGGCGCGCAAGGAGGCAGAGGCCTCGGAGTGCGCCGCGGAACTGGGCGGCAACGAAAAATTCTGGGCCTATCTCGATCGGCTGTTTGAGCTCACTCCGTCGAACAATGGCTTGGATCTCGCGCTCCTCCCTACGATCGCGACCGATGTCGGACTCGACAAGGCGAAGTTCGAATCGTGTCTTTCGAGTGGTAAGTATGCGACGCGGATCCAGTCCGACCTCGAGGACGCAGCGAGCGCGGGCGGCGGCGGTACGCCGTACTCGGTGGTGCTCGGATCGGGCGGCGCGATGTTCGTGATTCCCGGCGCCCTTCCTTTCACCTCGGCGAATCCCGCGGAACCGTCCGTGAAGCTCGTCATTGATGAAGCGCTCAAGTAGAAATTCTAAGTGCGAAATTCTCACCCCACACGAATTCAAAGCACCAAATTTTCCGCCAGGGGTGGATCCGACTTCAGTAAAAAATAAAAAGCCGTTTGGAACGTTCGAATTTGAATAGTGATTAGGATTTAGAATTTTACGCATGAAATGAAATGGAACCACTGGGTTGCGGTCGCGCTCGGGGTGTGGCTTATCACCTCGCCCTGGGTGCTCGGATTTTCGTCATTGAACCTTGCGACGTGGAATAATGTCCTCGTGGGCGCTCTTATGGTGGTGTTCATGCTGTGGGATCTCACCCCGCGGGAACCGTAAGGCATCGTTCGTATGAACTATGATCTGGTCATCGTGGGAGGGGGTCCGGGCGGTGTCGCCGCGGGCGTCTACGCCGCGCGCAAAAAACTCGCGACTGCGCTCGTAACCGACACTTTCGGCGGGCAATCGCTCGTCTCGGACGAGATCCAGAACTGGATTGGGGCCGTTTCGATCTCGGGATTCGACCTTAGCAAATCGCTCGAGGCGCACCTCAAGGCACAGGAGGGGATTGAAATTGTTGAGGGTGACCGGGTGAAGCGGATCGTGCGCCTGCCACGGATGAGCGTGAGGGAACCTCGATTTCGGGTGGAGACTGAGGGGAAGCGATCGTTTTCCACACGGGCCGTACTCATCGTTTCCGGGAGCCGGCGCCGTCGGCTCGGCGTGCCGGGAGAGGCGCGGTTCGAAGGGAAAGGAGTCGCGTTCTGCGCGACTTGTGACGCGCCGCTTTTTAAGGGGAAGGAGGTAGTGGTCGTGGGCGGCGGCAACTCGGGGCTCGAGTCGGTCGTCGATCTCATTCCCTACGCCTCGAAGGTGTATCTACTCCACCGTGGGAGTGCCCTGAAAGGTGACCCGGTTACCGAGGAGCGGATACGGAAGCATCCGAAGGTGACGGTGATCCTGAACGCTGAAACGGAGGAGATTGTGGGCGAGATGATGGTCGGCGGCACTCGCTATCGCGACGCGGTGACCGGTACGGTACACACGCTCGCCGCGCAGGGAGTATTCGTGGAGATCGGGTCGGTGCCGAACAGCGAGATGGTGGCCGATCTCGTGAAGCTGAACGACTGGAAAGAGATCGTCGTTGATCATCGGACGCAGCAGACCTCCGCTGCAGGCATTTGGGCCGCGGGCGACGTCGCCGATTGCCGCTACAAACAGAACAATATCTCAGCCGGTGACGCGGTGAAAGCGGTGTTGAACATGTACGAAACGCTCAAGGCCGCATGAATGATGGCGGGAACATCTTATCCACAAGCGGCTTGTCATCGTGTAGGAAGGTCGGTATCATAATGGTATGAATACGAACGTCATCAATAAGATTCTGGTCGGGGTGGTCGCGGTACTGGTGGTGGTCCTCATCATCGTCGTTCTTTTCCAGCAGTTCGGTGTGACCCCGTCCTTCCATGCGGTGTACTTGCGGACGGGCGAATTGTATTTCGGGCATCTCGTGCGGTTTCCAAGCTTCGGTCTGAAGCAGGTCTACTTCTTGCAGGTGAACGCCGAGGATCAGCAAACGCCGTTTCGCGTCCAGCGGTTCTATGATGTGTTCTGGGGCCCAGACGATTTCATGAAGCTGAACCGCGACGAGGTGGTGTGGATTTCGAAGTTGCGGTCGGACAGCCAGCTTCTGAATCTTCTGGTTACCAATCCGACGCTCACGCCGATTCAGTCGCCGGGGGCGAACGTGCAGCAGCCGCCGCAGGTGACGCCGCCGGGCACGGAGGTACCGGCAGCGCCTGCAGCGGGGCAATAGTTTTCCCGTTCCATCCATGTACCCCACCCTCCGCGCCTCACGGCGCGGGGTTTTTTGTGTGGTAGTATAATGGTATGGTCAAGCGCAGCAGAGAGATGCTACTCGCTCTTTTCGGGTTGTTGTTTCGTGGTACGCTCTCGTGGTGGGAAGACGCCCGGTATAGTGTGGTAAAAAGACAGTGGGGGCAGACCGTAGAAAAATGGTGGCGATCCGTGGAGAATAAGAGGGGGCAGGCGACGCTTTCTTTCATACTTCTCGTGGGCGGGGTGGTCATCGAAATGGCGATCGCCGCGTCGTTTGTCGCCTACCTCCTCGCGACCTCGGGATACGGGGAGCGTCTGTCGGCACGGGCATTTACCGCAGCGGAAGCGGGGGTCCGCGATGTCCATGTCCGGCTCGCCCGCGACAAGGAGTTCGCACAAATAGGGCCGGTGACATACTCCGTGGCAGTGGGGGCCGACCGCGCGACGGTGACGGTGAGTCGGAACACCTCGGACGCGACGAGTTACCTGTACCACGCGACCTCGACGGGCCAGGCGCTCGCCCGGAAACGGCGACTCGTAGGGATTATTGTGGTGAACCGGACCACCGGGCTCATCCAGACTCAGTCGGTCTCGGAGAAACCGTTTTAGGACGTTTGTTATATGAAAACCATTCTGCAGTTCATCACACAGATCCTCGACCGACTGAGCTCGAAGCCGCGCATCGGTGGGCTCCACATTTCCGACGCCGCACTCTCCTACTACACGCCGGATGGTTCCGGACCGCGGACGGTTTCCTTGCGCATCCCGCCCGGGGTGATCGTGGAGGGTAAGATCCCGCAGGGTGCTCAGTTTCGCGCCCTCCTCACCCAGTTTCGCGAGATGGTGGATTCCGAAGATCGCACTCGGCTGGTCCCCGTCGTGGTCACCCTTCCGGGATCGTTGGTGTACACCCAGAGTTTCAATGTTCCGAATGTGGGTATGGAGCGGCTGCCGGAATCGGCTGCGCTGAACCTGCGGATGCTCTCGCCCATTCCCTACGAGACGGCGTACTTAAGTTGGCAGCGTATCCGGGAAACGCCGGAGCGGTTCGAACTGCTTGGCGCGTTCGCGGATCGTGAGCGGGTGAACGCTCTCCAGGAAGCCATCGAATATGCCCGGTTCCACCCAGTCGCGATCGAATTCCCCGGTCTCTCGCTCACTCGGCTTGTCACGCGGGCATACCGCGCATCGGAGCACCCCCTCCTCATTTTTTATCTTTCGAGCGAGGGGCTAAATCTCGTCATCGTGCGGAACGGCGAGCTCTATTTCGACTATTTTCGTTCGTGGCAGTCGGTGCAGGGGAAAAGCCGCGAGATGTCACGGGCGATGTTCGACGAGGTAGTATCCCAGGAGGTCCAGAAAGTCTCGCATTTCTCGCTCTCCCGGCTCCAGGAGGCCCCGGAAGAGGTGGTGATCATCGCGCCGGGGTTTGAAGCCGAACTGCAGCAATTCATCCGCGACCAGTTCGGGTTCCAAACGGTGACGCTCGACCTTGCGCCGTGGATGGCGGACCAGTCGGGAGCGATCGCGCTCGGCGCATCGTTCCGCGGTGAAGGAGACCGTGCTGCCGACACTGCGGTGAGTTTGGCGCCGGTCGGTTCAGCCGAGCTCTTCTACCAAGAGCAGCTTTTGAGTTTCATCGGACTGTGGCGGGTGATCGTGGGGTCGGTACTCGGGCTCTTTCTCATCCTTTTCGGCGGGAGTGCGTACCTCCTCGTGACCCAATCGAAAACGCTCGCCCAGCAGCTCACCATTTTTGCGGATCAGGACCAGCGCCAAAAGCTCCAGGAGCTCGTGGTGCGCGCGGAGCAGTTCAATGCGCTCGTCGGAACGATCACCGCCGCCCGCGGTACGCCGCAGCGATTCTCGGTGTTTCTGGAGCGGATACAGTCGCTCGCCGCCGCGAACCGAATCGCGCTGGGCTCGTTCGACCTCCGGTCCGCCGATTTCACGAACCCTATCGAGATCGGAGGCCAAGCGTCCTCACTCGATACGGTGACGCGGTTCAAGCAGGTACTCCAGAATGAGCGTGACTTTTTCGGCGTGTCCCTGCCGCTTTCGCAGGTTTCGACTCGGGAGGACGGGTCTGTGGTGTTCTCGATCAGTGTTCGGTTCGATCCGACGCGTACCTCAACGGGAACGCCGAGCGGCCGATAGAGAGAGCGAGTGCTCGATGTCGGAAAAGACGCTGCGGAGCATCGCGGCGTCTGCGCGGTTTATAGGAGCGAGGACAAACGCTCCCGCGCGGGGGCGTCGGGCGCGGGTCGATTTCGATTCTGCGCGGATGCCGATGCGTGCGCGCCAGAACGAGCGGTTCTCGAGCGCATTAATGATTGAGGCAACACCGTGGTGACCCGCGGCGCCCCGCCCGCACTGGAGTTTCCATGAACCGACCGGAAGATCGGCGTCGTCGTGGATGACGAGCAGTGTTCCGATGTCTTTAATACTGAAGTGCCGGAGTGCATGCCGCACCGCGGAGCCAGAGACGTTCATGCCGGTGAGCGGTTTTACGAGCACGGCGCCCGTCCGGAGCACCGCGGCGGCGAACGGCGCCCGGCCCGGCTGCTCGAATGCGGCGCCTCCCGCGAGGGTGTCAAGCGCCTGCCATCCGACATTATGGTAGGTGTGGCGATACTGCTCATCGGGGTTTCCGAGTCCAACGATGAGCGTAATGGCTTCCGGGTTGAATTTTGGGGTCACCTTCCGTACAATTATCGCATACCGCATCGCGCGAGTTCAAAAGTCGCGCGAAAGCTGTTTTCATGCGTAAGATTCTCTGGTCGTTTTTCGAAATCATACAGACCGTCGTCATCGCCGTGGTGGCGGTGTTCCTCGTTCGGACGTTCGTAGCCCAGCCGTTTCTCGTTTCGGGCGCGAGCATGGAACCAACATTCCAGAATGGAAATTACCTCCTCATTGACGAACTCGTCTATCGGTTCCGTGAGCCGGAACGCGGCGAGGTGGTAGTGTTCAAGTACCCTGGCGACCATCGGTCGTTCTACATCAAGCGGATTATCGGGCTTCCAGGGGAGCGGGTGGTGGTGAAGAACGGCACGGTGGCGGTGGACGACGGATCGGGGGTGCAGCCGCTCGGCGAATCGTACCTCATGGGTGTTCGGGTGACGGGAGAAACTGATGTGACGCTCGGTGAGCACGAGTATTTTGTTATGGGTGACAATCGGAATTTCAGTTACGACTCGCGGAACTGGGGGCCGCTCCGGCGCGCTGAAATCGTCGGCATGGTACGTTTCCGTCTCTGGCCGGTGAATGAAGTAATGGCTTTTTCGGCGCCCGCGTACTGATGGTCACCATGACCTTTTCATCCCCGAAACCGAAACACCGCGGAGGAACCAAGGACGCGCGCGCGTCCTTGTTTGCCACTCCCCTCGGTATGGCGGACATACTGCCGCGTGACGAGATGTGGTGGAGTGCGGTGCGCGAAGCGGGCGCGTCGGTCGCCGCCCTCCATGATTTCAGTATCCTTGAAACTCCGGTCGTCGAATCAGCGGGGCTCCTCGAAGCAGGGTTCGGGACCTCGGGGCGGGGCGACCAGCCGTTCTACGAGGTGAGGGGAAGGCGGGAACGTTTAGCGCTCCGGACCGAGACGGCGATCGGGACGATGCGGAGCTTCCTGGAACACCACCTAGGGTATGCCGCCTCGCCGCTCAAGGTGTGGCTCATGGGGCCAGTCTTTTGTCTCCTGCCGCCGCACCCCGACACGCGGCGCCTGACGCACGAACTGGCGTTCCATGTGGTGGGCGACAGCGACCCGGTCTATGATATGGAAGCGATCCTCGCGTCGCTCGAAGTGCTGCGAGAATTGAAATTCAAGGATTTGAAACTCGGTTTGAATACGATGGGGTGCCGTGTGTGCCGCCCCCACTATCGCGACAAGCTCCGGAGCTACTACCAAGGGAAGCGGCAAAAGATTTGCCGTCGGTGCGTCGGGCTCCTCGAGAAACAGCCGCTCCGTCTCCTCTCGTGCGAAGTGGAGGCGTGTCGCGAACTGCGGGCCGATGCGCCAATCATCCTTGACTACTCGTGTCAGAACTGCAACAATCACTTCAAGACCGTCCTCGAGCTCATTGAAGATAACGGGATTGTGTACGAGCCGAATCCCTACCTTTTAGGGAGCGCCGACTACTTTTCGCGGACGGTGTTCGAGGCGTCGGTGTCGTCGTTCGCGTTGCCGCTCGTCTGCGGCGGGCGGTACGATTACGTTGGGGAAGCGGTGCATGGACGCATGGTGCCGGCGGTGGTCGCCGCGCTCACGGTGGAGCGGGTGATCGATGCGATGCGGGCGGGAGGGCTTTTCCCCCGCGAAAAGAACCGGACACGGGCGTTCTTCATCGCGGTCGGAGAACAGGCGAAGAAAACGAGCGTGCGCCTCATGGCGGACATGCGGAAGAACGGTATTATGGTGACTGAGGCGCTCGGCAAGAAATCGCTCAAAGCGCAGCTGAAGATCGCGGAGAAGGTGCGGGCGCCGATCGCGCTGCTCTTCGGACAAAAGGAGGCGTTCGAGGGGAGCGTCATCATCCGCGATCTGCGAACGGGCGCCCAGGAGACCGTAATTGTCGATCGGCTAGTCGAGGAGGTAAAGAAGCGATTGAAATAACCATGCCGGAGTGCCTGTTCTGTTCCATCGTGAAAAAGGAAATCCCCGCGGAGATAGTGTACGAAGACGAGGGGGTCGTGGCTATTTTGGACATCCACCCCTGCGCGCCGGGGCACACGGTGGTGATTCCCCGCCGGCACGCGGAGACGATCCTCTCGCTCGCCGATGATGAGCTCGGACCGGTGATGCGCGGCGTGAAGAACGTCACGGTAAAACTTCTTGCGTCGCTCAAGGCGGATGGTTTTACGGTGGGCGTGAACCACGGACGGGTAGCGGGCCAGGTGGTGGAACACCTTCATATCCACGTCATTCCGCGTTGGGCAGGGGACGGAGGCGGATCGATTCACAGCGTGGTGCGGAACGCGCCAAGGGAATCGCTCGAGGAGATTAAGAAACGGATTGTGGGGAGTTAATCATCATACAAATGCCGATTCATGTTTCACGGCGGGAGGGTGAACCGATGAACGCGTTCATCTACCGCTTCAACAAAAAAATACAGCACAGCGGGTTGGTGAAAGAGTCGAAAAAACGCCAGTTTTTTAATCGGACGGAAAACCGCCGTCGGCGGCGCAAGGCGACGCTCTATCGCGTTCGGAAACAGGACGAGATTTTACGCGAGCGCAAATTCGGTTACCGGTGACGCTATGAGCGGATCGCTCGTGGACCGTATTTCGAACGACCTCACCGCGGCATTGCGCGCGGGTGAGGAAGTTCGCGTCGGAACGCTCCGGCTCCTCCGGTCAGCGATTCACAATCGCGAGATTGAGAAGCGGGGAAAAGGTGCAGCGCTCACCGAAGATGATGTGGCGGAGGTTGTCGCGCGGGAGGCAAAAAAACGGAAGGAATCCATCCATCTCTTCACGGAAGGAAAGCGGCAGGACCTCGCCGAGAAGGAAACACGCGAACTCGAGGTGCTTGCGGCGTATCTGCCCGAGCAGGCGAGCGACGAAGAGGTGCGGAGAGTAGTCGCCGCCGCGCTCGCGGTGGTGAAACCCGCGAGTCCGAAGGATTTTGGAAAAGTGATGGGCGAAGCGATGAAAACGCTGAAGGGTCGCGTGGAGACCGACGCCGTGAGTCGTCTCATTAAGGAATCGCTTGGTTGAGTGTCGTGGCCCCCCCGCGGCCCCCCAGAATTTTTAAAAACCAAATAAAAACCCCACACAAAAAAATT
>CAYHFV010000012.1:0-15511 GCA_964356055.1 uncultured Candidatus Saccharibacteria bacterium | reverse complement strand
TAGTCGACACTGCGCTCCGGCGGCACCAAAAGATCGGGGATGATGTCATAAAGATACAGCGCGCGCGCGTCAAAGGAGTGGGCGACCTCGTGACGTTGCTCACTAACGCGGGTGAATTGCTCAACGAGGCGCGCCGATTGAACCAGGATGCCTACCGCGTGTTTGTTTCGACATACTTCACCACGGAACCTCTCTTGGATGCGAGCTCGACCGCGACCTCAACAGAAGGAACGGCGGCGAGCTCGACCTCAAGCACGGTCCCATTCGTTTCTGATCCGCTCCCAACCTCGACCACGCCGACCTCAACCATCCCGCGTGCAACTTCTACCCTGTCTGCCGAACAGGCAGGCGTGTCGTCGACCGAGGCGACAACTCTTCCTCCCCCCCCGTCAATAAAGGATCTGATCCGAGAGTCTTTGGTGAAAACCAAGGACGCGTACAGGGTCTTTATTGAAATGAGCAATATGGTGAGGAAATTGCTCATGTAAGCATTGCTCCTGTATTCGGTCGAAGCAGGAACACCACAAACCGCCCCCGTAGGGCGGTTTGTGGTCCTTTGTCCCTCGACATGAAATCTCGGGACTGTGGAGAAAAGGTCTATTTTACTGCTTCCTTGAGGAGCTTCCCCGCGCGGAATTTCGGTTTGGTCGCCGCGGCGATCTGGATCTTCTCCCCCGTCTTCGGGTTCACTCCCATGCGTGCCGCCCGCTTCACTACCCGGAACGTACCGAAACCGCTGATCGCGACCTCTTCACCGCGCGACAGCGTCTTCACGATCGTGTCGAAAAACGCATCGACCGCTTCACCTGCCTGTTTCTTCGTTTCGATGTTCGCAGCCTTCATGACTGCTTCAACGAGTCCGTCTTTTTTCATGTGTAGTGCTTCTCGCACTCTCTAGAGCCGACCTTTTCGTGTGCATTTAGTATAGCACACACGTAGCATTGGCAAATGATATGTCGCAAAACGGTTACCGTGCGTACTCGACCGCCTTCACCTCCCGAATGACCACCACTTTAATCTCGCCGGGATACTGCACGTCCATCTGAATTTTACCCGCGATCTGTTTCGCGAGCTGCAGAGCGCCGAAATCGTCAATCTTTTCGGGTACCACGAAGACGCGAACCTCGCGGCCGGCGGAAACAGCGTAGGCCTGTTTTACCCCCTCAAAGGCCTTCACGACGTTCTCAATGTCCTCCAAACGCTTCAGGTACTTCTCTAAGGTGTCGCGTCGGGCGCCCGGCCGGGCGGCGGAAATAGCATCAGCGGCGGCGATAATGTACGACTCGGAAGTCGCGTACGGGTACTCGTCGTGGTGCGATTCCATCGCACGGATTACCGCCTCCTCGATGCCGTACTTTTTGAGGAGCTTCCGGCCGATCTCGACGTGCGTTCCCTCGACCTCATGGTCGATGGCTTTGCCGATGTCGTGGAGGAGGGCGGCTTTCTTTGTCACCGCGACATTCAGTCCGAGCTCCGCGGCCATCATGCCGGCGACGTGCGCCATCTCAAGTGAGTGCTGGAGCACATTCTGGCCATAGCTCGTTCGGTAGTTCAGGCGCCCCAAGAGGAAGAGGAGCTCCTTGGGGAGGTCTAAGATGCCGATCTCGTAGGCCGCATCCTCGCCGACCTTCCGGACGTGCTCTTCGAGTTCGGCGCGCGTCTCTTCGACCTTCTCCTCAATTTTCGCCGGCTGGATACGGCCGTCCTTGATAAGCTTTTCGAGAGAGAGCTTTGCGAGTTCGCGCCGGTAGGGGTCAAACGACGAGAGGATGATGCTCTCCGGCGTCTCATCGACAATCAACTCGACGCCTGTCACCCGCTCGAAGGTCCTGATATTGCGCCCCTCGCGTCCGATGATCTTCCCTTTAATATCTTCATTCGGAAGCTGCACGACGGAGGTCGTCACGTCCCCGATGTGCTGGCGTGCGTATCGCTGAATCGCCGTCGTGATAATTTCGACTCCCCGCGCCTCGATCGCGTCCCGTTTCTCGTGCATGAGGCGGGCCATCGTTTCAGCGAGTTCCTTGCGGTGCACCTCTTCGAGCTGCTGAAACAGCTGCCGTTTTGCCTCGTCGGGAGAGATGCCCGCGATCCGCTCCAGCTCGCCCACCGCCTTATCCTGCGCCTTTTTTGCCTCCGCTTGCAGCTCTTCCGCACGCGCGAGCTCCCGTTTCACCCGCTCGTTCTCGGCCGCGAGCGCGGCGCGGTCCCGCTCGAACGAATCTTCTTTCTTCACGAGACGCTCCTCAAGCCGACGAGCCTCCTGTTCGCGCTCGCGCGCCTCTTTCTGCGCTTCAACCAAAATCGACGCCGCTTTATCTTTCGCGGCAACGACGACCTCTTTCGCTTCAACGTTCGCGGCTTCGAGCCGCTCACTGAGCTTCCGCTCAGCTGATTCCTTCGCGCGCCGTGCAATCCAGAGTCTCGCAGCGTAGCCAGCCGCAATGCCGACAACCACGAGCACTCCTGCAAAAAGCCAGGAGTTTGACGTCATAGAGATAGAAAAGAGTGTTGTTGTTTCGACCGTGCATCGACTTTTGCCTTTCACTTACTATAGTCTGTTCCCCTCTGCGCTGTCAAAAACCGCCGCCCGCGGAATCGTGGATAGAGAGGGGACAGCACGCCGCTCCTCGTACGAGGGCGCGGTGGCGCACGGTACCTCTTTTACACCACATTACCCATTTTGAGATAGTGGGAAGTTTCCGTGTGCGCGATATCGCCGCAAAAACACGACAAAAAAATCATGTACAGAGATTCGGCGGGGAGGTACAATAGGTCTAACCCATGCGAAAAACGGTGGTACTCGCGATTCTGGACGGGTGGGGCATCGGCACGCCCGACGAGAGCAATCCCATTTATACTGCCAAACCAAAGGCGATCGATTTTATTGAGCGCCGCTACCCCGCCGGCGCGCTCCAGTCGTCTGGTATGGCGGTGGGACTTCCTTGGGAAGAAGTGGGGAATAGCGAAGTTGGTCACCTCACGATCGGCGCCGGCCGGGTCCTTTTTCAGCACTTCCCGAAAATCTCGATGGCAATCGACGAGGGAACGTTCTTTAAAAATCTGGCGCTCCGTGAGGCGTTCATCCATGCGAAACGCACCGGAGGGGCGGTGCACCTCGTGGGGCTCCTCTCGTCGGGGAATGTGCATGCATCGTTCTCGCACCTCCTCGCGCTCCTCGACCTCGCAAAGAGCGAGGAATGTTCAGCGCTTTTTCTCCACCTCTTTCTTGACGGCCGCGACAGCTCGCCCCGTTCCGCCGGCGAGATCATGCATCAACTGCACGCCGCCATCGCGGAGCGCGGCATCGGGATCGTGGCGACGCTTTCCGGCCGCTACTACGGAATGGACCGGGACCAGCACTGGGACCGAACCGAACGGGCCTACCGCCTCATTGCGGAAGGGCGCGGACAGGTCACCTCGCCCGCGGCGCTCCTTGAGGCGACCTACCGGCAAGGATTGAGCGACGAGTATGCCGAGCCGTCGGTCATTGAGGCGCCCTATCCGGTACGCGACGGCGACGCCATCATTTTCTTCAACTTCAGGGAGGACCGAATGCGTCAGCTCGTCGAGGCGTTCGCGAATCCATCCTTCGCTCGTTTCGAGGCGCGGCGGTTCCAAAATCTCTCTCTCGTGACCATGACCGAATATCAGATGGATTTCCCCGTGCGCGTTGCCTTTGAAACAGAGATCGCCGAACGGCCGCTTGGCCGCGTGCTCGCGGAGGCGGGAAAGACTCAACTTCGAATCACCGAAACAGAAAAGTATGCGCACGTGACATACTTTTTCAACGGCCTCCGCGAGGAGCCGTTCGAAAACGAATTTCGCGTCCTTATTCCCTCGCGGCGGCTCATTCACCACGACGAACAACCGGAAATGATGGCGCGTGAGCTCACCGACCGGGTCATCGCTGCACTCTCCGAAGGAGCGTTCGACTTCATTCTGGTGAACTACGCGAATCCGGACGTGGTCGCGCACACCGGCAACTATGACGCCACGATCGCGGCGATCAGAACGGTGGACCGCGAAATCGGGCGCCTAGCCGAACAGACGCTCGGCGGCGGACACGTCCTTTTCATCACCTCCGACCACGGGAACGCCGAGGTGGTGCTCGAGTTGAAAACGGGGCGTACGGAAACCCAGCACGACCCGAATCCTGTCCCGTTCTATCTCGTCGCCCAGGAGTTCGAGCGCCGCACCCCCCTCGATGGGTTTGTGCGCTTGCCTACCATCGGTCTCCTCTCTGATATCGCACCGACGATCCTGGAGCTCATGGGCATCGAGAAACCGCCGGAGATGACCGGCGAAAGCCTCCTTTCCCAGCTTGCGCAGCGGCGGTAAATACCTAAATCCGGCCCGGCACGCTACAATAACTAGCAAGGACATGATCCGCTTTCTCATCACCGTTGCCGCACATAGCGCCGCGCTTCTCCTCGCCGGAAGATTCATCAACGGATTTTCGGTGACCGGGAATCCCACGGAACTCATCCTCCTCGGCATTCTCCTCACCATCTTGAATACCGTGGTGCGGCCGATCGTGAAACTTCTCGCCGGACCGCTCATTGTCCTCACGCTCGGCGTCTTCTCAATCGTCGTGAACGCGCTCATGCTCTTCATTCTTGACATGCTGATGGACACCCTTACAATTCATGGGTACGCGGCGCTTCTCTGGGGCACCGTCTTCGTCGCCCTAGTGAACCTCGTAATTCACCTGGGCGGCAGGCTCTTCGGCCTCAAAAAGTAAGAGCTTCGCCTCCGGCATACGTCAGTGGAACACACGGCACCCCGCGTCACTTTTACACCAACGGTCATCGTCACCCCAACAACCATGAGATACCGTTTCCGTAAGGTCGTTGCACGAGAACTCCGCAGTAAAAGCGACGCGGGGTGCTCGTCGTTGTAACCTCGCTTCGCTCGGGCAACGTCGGCACATGCTCCGTATCGCACAAATCGTCGTTTCCGTCATCTTGATCGCGCTCGTGCTCGTTCAGGAACGATCTGCTGGCTTGGGCGGCATTTTTGGGGGTGGAGGAAGCGGAACATCGTACCAGACTCGTCGTGGATTCGAGCGCGTCATTTACTGGGCGACCATCGGCGCCGCAGTGGTGTTCGCCGCGCTCGCACTCGTAAACCTTGTTCTCTAACGCCCGACTCATCGTCAAAGCGCTCTCCTCGCGGGAGCGCGTCGCGGCGACCGTTGCGGTCGTCGTGGTGGTGCTCGCGTCGCTCTCGCGCCTCGCGCTCACGGTCCGCGAAAACAGCACGTTTGTCCCCATCGCCGGCGGCTCGTACGTCGAGGGGATTGTGGGGCAGCCACGGTCAGTGAACCCGATCGTTTCCGGAAACCAAGCGGACCGCGATATTGCCGCGCTGCTCTTCAGTCCGCTCGCCGAATTGATTTCCTCATTCGAAACCGAGAAATCAAAACGGGTGTACCTCGTCAAATTGAAGGACGGGCTCCTCTGGGACGACGGCCAACCGCTCACCTCAGACGACGTCATCTTCACCATTCGTCTCATCCAAAACCCCGACGCGCGCTCTCCGCTTCAGAAAAGCTGGCAGGGTATCCAGGCTGAACGCGAAAGTGAGCTCCAGATACGGTTCACACTCCCCGCGCCGTTCTCGTTCTTCGGGGAAAATATGAAACGGCTCGCTCCTATTCCGCGTCACCTCTTCGGAACCGTCCCCCCGGAAAACCTCCACCTTTCCCTCTACAACCTTAGACCGGTCGGTAGTGGTCCTTACCGATTCGCCGATTTCGAGGCGCGTCCGGACGGTTTCATCACCCGGTATCGGCTTATCCCGAACGACCGGTACCACGGTGTGGAGCCGTTCCTCGACGAATTCATCTTCCAGTTCTATGAGCAGGAGGGTCAGCTCGTGAACGCCTTTCGGGCGCGTGAGGTGGATGGGTTCGGGACGCTCCTCGCACCCCCCGAGGCCGTGGCGCGCACCCCCCAGGCGGTCATCGACCTCCTGCCCATGCCTCGCTCGTACACGCTCTTCATGAATTCCTTAAACAACCCGTCGCTCAAGGATCCCGACCTCCGGAAAGCGCTTGCGCTCTCGATTGACCGAACTCGCATCGCGAGCGAGGTGTTCGCCGGCGCCGCAGTGCCGATCGGGAGCCCGATCTTTTTCGACCTGGCGACCCTCGAGCCGACGGCGACCACAACCGTGGAGGCGCTCCGGGAAAATCTCTTCAAAACCGGGGTGCGATTCAGCACTTCGACTGCCGCCCCGCCGGTCTTCGACCTCAACGCCGCCCGCGAGAAGCTCGCCTCCTCGAAAGAAGAGGGGGCGACCCTGAATCTCGTCGTCCCGAAGGTACCCTTCCTCGAGCAGGTTGCGGTAATCATTCGGGAGTCGTGGAATACAATTGGGCTTATGAATGTGAACCTCATTTCCGTTGAGCCGGACGACCTCGCAAACGAGATTGTGAAGACCCGGAACTACGAGATCCTCCTCTTCGGGAACATTCTCCAGGACCCCGCGGATCTCTTCTCTTTCTGGCATTCTTCCCAGCGCTTCCATCCGGGACTGAATCTGGCGCTCTATCAGAACACGAGGGCCGATGCGGCGATCGAGGCGATCCGCCAGCTCACCCAAGCGACCGACCGTGCGGTCGAGCTCAAAAAGCTCGAGAAACTGATCCTCGCCGATACCCTCGTGATTCCCCTCGTCTCTCTTCCTTACTTTTACGTCCACTCGGAGCGCCTCCAGGGATTCGAGCCGCGGATCGTCGTCACTCCCCACGACCGCTTCATTGACGTCGCACGGTGGTACGTCGCGGAGGCGCGGGTGCTACAATAAAATCAATCGCATGGCCTCCCCTCTCACCGTCGAGCATTCGAACCGTCTCCGGGGCGGACCGAAGCCGGACGGTATCATTGTCGTCGGCATGGGCGGCTCGGCGCTCGCGGGCGACCTCCTCCGCCACTGCGCCGCCGCGCTCCGGCTCCCGGTCCCCATCGTCGTCTGGAAGAGCTACGGGCTCCCTTCCGCCGTGTCCGCCACCCGGCCCCTCTACGTCTTCGTGTCGTTCTCCGGCAACACCGAAGAGACGCTCTCGGGCCTCCAAAAACTCCTCGCCGCGCGCAATCGTCCTCCGATCGGTGTGGTCACCACCGGCGGCACGCTCCTTACGATTGCCGAACAAGAGGGGCTTCCGCTCGCCCGTTTCGAAAGGGGAAGCTTGACACCGCGCGAGGGAGTAGGGTATACTTACCACGGATTAACTGAACTCCTCCGCGCGGTATTTCCCACGATGCGCCGTCCAACCGTCGGTCCGGCGTTTCCGATAAAGCGGTTCGAGCCGCAAGGCATGACCCTCGCGAAGGCGCTCAAGAGCTCCACGCCAATCATTTACACCGATACCGCGTTCCAGGCGCTCGGCTACCTCTGGAAGATCAACCTGAACGAGACAGCAAAGCATCTCGCGTTCTCGAGTGTGCTCCCTGAGGCAGCCCACAACGAGGTCACCAGTTTCGAAACGAAACCGAAACGCTTCACGGCAGTCTTTCTCGAGGAACCGACGATGGACACATTCGTGAAACGCAGCATGGGCGCCTACCGCACGGTCATTGCGCACGCCGGCGTCGCGGCCATTCGGATACCGCTCACCGGAACGTCGTTCGAGAAGAAAACCTGGAACGGGATTGCGCTCGCGATCGCGACCGCGCGTGCCCTCGCCAGATTGAAGCGAGTCGATCCTCGAAAAACGCGCCTCATTGATGAGCTGAAGCGGCTCGTGCGGTGACACACTCTCCGTCGGGTCGGCACTGGTTATTCCTTTGGGAAAGTTTGTAATCTACAACTGCTTGGAAAATCTCACTTGTATCATCTAGTATTTGGTTTACCACGAAGCATGGATGTTGATTGCTGACTTTCCGAAGGGAGTACGGGGATTCCGAGTTCATAAAAATATACCATTGCCCCCGTGGCGGAATTGGTAGACGCGTATGCTTCAGGAGCATATGCTCGCAAGGGCTTAGAGGTTCGAATCCTCTCGGGGGCACCAATATTGAACTCAAAGGTTTGGAACCAACAAAGGAGTGGGCGGCGCAAAGCCTCTCCCGTTTACACAAAAAACATATGGTTCAACAAAAAAAGATAGTCGCCGAACGTAGCTCCCTGCCTGGCCGGCAGACGGGTCGGCGAATGGGGCGAGCGAGCACACCAAAGGTCCACACGGCACCACGAGCGCCGGCATCGAGCGAGTCCGTGCGCTGGGCCGCGTTGGGCGGTCTCGAGGAAATCGGTCGGAACATGATGTTCTTCGAGTACAAGGACGAGATACTCTTGATCGACGCCGGCCTCCAGTTCCCCGAGGAAGAAACCCCGGGCATCGACTACATCATCCCAAACACGACCTACCTCGAGACGAAGAAAAAGAACATTAAAGGGCTCATCATCACCCACGGCCACTACGACCACATCGGCGCGATTCCCTACGTTCTGAACAAACTCGGGAACCCCTTGATCTATGCGACGTCGCTCACTAAGGAGATCGTCATGCGGCGGCAGGAGGACTTCCCCACTATGCCCCGCCCGCACTTCGAGCTCGTGAAGGGCGGCGAGAAAAAACAGATCTCGACCCACTTCGGGGTCACCTTCTTCGACGTCGTTCACAACATTCCGGAGGGCGTCGGAATGATCGTCCACACGCCGGTGGGAAATATTGTCCACCCCGGCGAGTTCAAATTCGACTACGGACACGATGGGAAGCCACGGGGTTTGGAGACCTGGGAGTGGGTGGGCTCACAGGGCGTTCACACGCTCATGCTCGACTCGACCGGCGCCGAGGTTCCCGGATTCGCGCTCTCGGAACGCATCGTCGAAGCAGAGCTCGAGAAAATCTTTAAGGCGGCGCCGGGACGCATCATGGTCGGTACCTTCGCCTCGCTCCTCGACCGCCTGGGCGAGATCATCAAAATCGCGGAGAAGCTCGGCCGCCGGGTCGCCATCTCGGGCCTCTCAATGAAAATGAACGTCCAGATCGCCCAGAATCTCGGCTACTTCAAATTCGAAAAGGGGACTATCGTTCCGCTGGAGGAGATTGGGAAATACCGCGACGACAAGCTCCTGCTCCTCTGCACCGGCGCGCAAGGCGAGCCGAACGGCAGCTTCATGCGCATCGCGAACGGCGAGCACCGACACATCAAAGTGAGGCCAGGCGACACCGTCGTTCTCTCTTCTTCAATCGTTCCTGGAAACGAGCGGAGCGTGCAAAACCTGAAAGACAACATGGCGCGCCAGGGCGCGACCATCTTTCACTACAAGATGCTCGACATCCACTCGTCGGGGCACGCGCCGCAAGAAGAGCTTAAAACCGTGATGCAGCTCGTGAAGCCGCGCTTTTTTCTCCCCATCCACGGGTACTACTTCATGCGATGGCGGAACGCCAAGTTGGCGCAAGAGTGCCTGAAACTCCCGCCCTCCCACACCCTCCTTGCGGATAACGGCCTTGTGGTCGAGTTCTTGAAAGAGGGGGCGCGAGTAACCGACGAACAGCTCCCCGCCTACTACGTGATGGTCGACGGGCTCGGCGTCGGCGACGTGGGCGAGGTGGTTCTCCGTGACCGGCGGACGCTCGCCGAAGAGGGCATGCTCGTCATCATCACTTCGATGTCGAAGCAGTCGGGACGGGTCCTCAAAAACCCCGACATCATCTCGCGCGGCTTCATCTACCTCAAAGAGAACCAGGAACTCCTGGAGGAGATACGGAAACGCATCCGGAACATCTTAGGGCGCATGCCGCACCACCAATCGCTCGACGCGGACTACGCGAAGACCCTGATCCGCGACCAAATCGGGCAGTATATCTTCTCGAAGACGAAGCGCCGCCCGATGGTGCTTCCGGTAATCATAGAAATCTAGCT
The DNA here is from genome assembly GCA_964356055.1 of uncultured Candidatus Saccharibacteria bacterium. Lineage (GTDB taxonomy): Bacteria > Patescibacteriota > Minisyncoccia > UBA6257 > GWB1-50-10 > JAUSKB01. The sequence continues at coordinate 5,630 of CAYHFV010000012.1, read as the reverse complement.
AAAAACGACGCGGCGTGCTGCAGATACAGGCGCCGCTTTTGTTGCTCCCCCGAGAGGAAAACTTCGCACTTTCAATACAGGATGGTTGATTTTTTTCACCTCAATCTTATCTCCTCAAATCGCACCATATGGAACGTTTTGAGGACAACGTCCTAACGCTCAATACGCCCTCACACTCAATTCTTATGAGATGCGCTTCCAAATTCGTCACCGTTGCTCCATAATTCAAAGGCATGAAACCAGTGCTCGTCTCGGGCGTACAACCCTCCGGAAAACTGCATATCGGGAACTATTTGGGAGCGCTCAAGAACTTTGTGGACCTTCAGAACTCGGGGAAGTACGCGTGCTACTTTTTCATTGCCGACCTTCACTCGCTCACCGAACCGTACGCACCCGCCGAGAAGACCGACCAAATCCTCGCGCTCGGAGCGGACTTCCTCGCCGCGGGTCTCGACCCCAAGAAATCCGTTCTCTTCCTCCAGTCGCAGGTGCCGGCGCACGCCGAACTCGCGTGGATTTTGAACACCATCACGCCGATGGGCGAGCTTTCTCGAATGACGCAGTTCAAAGAGAAGGCTAGGGCAGAACAGGTCGGTGAGAGAAAATATGCCGTGGATTTGTTTTCCACAAACGTCGGTCTTTTCGACTACCCCGTCCTCATGGCCGCGGACGTCCTCCTCTACGACGCAAAGTTCGTTCCCGTGGGCGACGACCAGGACCAGCACCTCGAGCTCGCGCGAACGCTCGCCCGCAAATTTAACTCTCGCTTTGGTAAAACATTCCTAGAACCTAACGCCTTACACACCCTCGCTCATAGAATGATGAGCCTCGACGACCCCACGAAGAAGATGTCGAAGTCGCGCCCCGCGGGGTGCCTCTTCTTGGACGATTCCCCCGCCGAGATCCGCAAGAAGATCGCGACCGCGACGACCGATTCCGGGCGCGACATCCGCGCGGATACCGCGGGTAAGCCCGGCATTTCGAACCTCCTCCTCCTCTACGCCACTGTTTCGGGAAAGCCCGTCGCGGCAATTGAAAAGCGATACGCGGGCAAGGGGTACGCCGAATTCAAGCGTGACCTTGCCGAGGCGGTCGTAAAATTCCTCTCCCCCTTCCAAACAGCGAAGAGAAAGGTGAAAAAGGCGGCGGTGCTCTCGGCGCTCGCGGCAGGCGAAAAGAGAGCAAATGGTGCCGCCATAAAAAAACTTGCCGACGTGAAAAAAAGGGTTGGTATTGCACTTACGGAAAGCCGCTCGAAATGAGCGGTTTTTGGTTATTGACAAGATTTCGCGCGCAGGCGTAGGATGAAACTCCACACGGTCGCACTTTGTCATCTGAATATCCGGCGTTGCGGGTCCCGATTAGACGCTACGCCCCGCCTCGGCGCCATCCGAGGACCCGGTGCCGATTAGACACCACCCGGGAAAAAGGTCAGGACCGCCAAGGTCCGAAGCCGGTCGTGCGCTGTTTCGAAAGACTCACCCGTTCCGGTGCGAGCTCGATGAAGGAACGATTGGATGAACCCACGTTCCAGAGGGCCTATGATCGGACCGAGGATACCGACAGCACATCCGCGGAATGCGGACACGACAAGCCCTTCTGGCAGGGCACTGATCGGATGAGGACGGGCGACGGCATTAGCCGTCGTCTTTTTTCACAAAAAATCCCCGACCGATGGTCGGGGATTCCTGTTACTCAAGTTCCTCGGCAAGCGCGAGGAACTCCTTTCGGCTCTTTCTTCCCCTGCGGCGTGCCGGCGCGGGCAACGCGCCGGACCGCTGCCACACCATTACGACTGGCGTCGCCGGTGTCCCTCGTTTTCTGAGTTTCTTAAACTCACGCCGCGAGCGACACTGAAAAAACCGTGAGCGGGTGGGGAGCTCCTGCTTTGCAATACAGAAGCACCGGGGACGTACTTGCTTCCGTCCAATCGCCCGGAGAATATCAGCCACTGCGGAACCGCTCAGCACCGTCATGCGTTTCACCTTTTTTGTCTATTCTGTTGTTATCAGCCGGATTTGATTTTTCGAGAAAAATATACTATGATTGTTATACGATAGCGGTCGTTCGAATGTCAAGGGCCGCAAAGGTCGCGAGACGACGGAACCTTTACCCATGAACAAGGAACAGCCAAACATCGAGGTTCGCCCTACTCCCCAGGAAAAACCGGGCGGGCACGTGGTGACCCCGGACGGGGTCGTTCTTACGCCGAGCGAGGTGAAAGAGCGCGAGAAGCGGCGGGAGGATGACCCTAACTGGTTCCGCGAGCAGGAGTAGACCAAAAGCCGCCCCGAAGGGCGGCTTTTGGTCGTCTAGCCGATAGAGCTACTTCTTCACCGCGAGCCAGACCTTCCAGTCACCCACCGTCGTCGAGAGCTCCGCGTTGAATTTCTCGGTCCGCCTGAAGGCGACCGACGAGGCATTCACTTCGCGTTTAAAAACTTCGAGATTTTTTTCGACGACGGTCCGGATCTCTTCCGACGACTGGATAAAAAACTCAATGCGGTCTTTCGGCTCGAGTTTCGCGTCCTGCCGCAAGCCCTGGACGGCCCGGACGAGCTCGCGGAGCCACCCTTCCTCCAGGAGCTCATGGGTGATTGTCGTATCGAGTACGGCTTCGGCGGCCGCCTTCGGATCGAATCGGATCTCTTTCACGTTCACCTCGTCTTTCACGATATCGAGAAGCTCGGTTTTATTCTCGAGAAGGCGGGAGCGAAATGTGAGCGCACGGAGCGGCTGGCGGACCTTGATGCCCGCTGTCGTCCGGGCAGCAAGCGCGATGCTCGCGAGGCGTCGTATTTCCTCCATCTCTTTCAGGAGTTTCGCGTCACTGGTCCTTGGTTTTGAACCCGTTTTCGGCCAGTCCGCGAGATGGACGGACACCTTTTTCTCGTCGGTGAGCGACCTCCAAAGCGCCTCGGCAAAGAACGGTGTGAAGGGAGCGAGGAGCCGCGCGAGCGTCTCAAGCGCGTGCCGCAGGGTCGCCGACGCGGTCGCAAAATCTTTGTCGTCCTCGGATTTCCCGCTTTTACCAAAATTACGGCGGACAGGCTGAAACCGTCGCCGGGAGCGGCGAATGTACCACCGCGAGAGGTCGTCTACAAACGCCTCGACGGCGAGCGCCGCCTCGCGTACCTCGTAGCGGTCAAGCTGCTCGGTCATGAAATTGACAAGTCCATCGAGCCGTGCGAGTATCCAGCGATCCAAAACGTTCTCCATCTGTTTTCTGTCGTTGGTTTCCAGTTGTTTCGTTTTATCCGCGTACGTGTTCCAGAACACGAACGAGTTGTAGACGAGAAAATGCATTCTCCGGAGGGCTTTCGCGACATCCCCCTCGTCAAAGTTCTTCGGCTCCCCGAACGGCGTTCCGGTGTAGAAGTACCAGCGCACCGCGTCCACACCGTGGGCATCGATCACCGCGAACGGCTCCACGATGTTCCCCTTCGATTTCGACATTTTCTGGCCGAATTTGTCGTTCACCAAGCCGAAGGTGATGACGTTCTTGTAGGGCGCGGGGTAACCGAGCGCGGTCGCAATCGCGAGGAGGGTGTAGAACCAGCCGCGCGTCTGGTCCATCCCCTCCGCGACGTAGTCGGCCGGATAGGGGATCTGTTTCTCGGGGTGGAGCGGCTTCGTGCTGCGGGCGACGAGTTCGAAGGGGTAGTGCACCTGCGCGAGCGGCATGGCACCCGAGTCGTACCACACGTCGATCACCTCTGGTACGCGCCGCATCGTTCCCTTCCCGTCCCGCCTCGCGGGATCTCGCGAAGCTCGGCATTTCGCACACGGGAACATTACCGCATCAACGTAGGGGCGGTGAAGGTCCGCAAAATGATTCACGTCGCGCGGGAGTTTCAATAGAGGAATCTCGCGCCATCCTGCCGTTTCGATGAAATCATCCCCGCGTGCTTCCTTCTCGGCAACGGACCGCTCCTCGCTCCACCCGCGAAGCACGGCCTCCGCGATCCAGATGGGATACTCGTGACTCACCACGAGGATTGTCTTCCCGTGATGCTTTTCCTCAAGCGCAGCGATCCCTTCGTAGATTCGTTTTCCCAATTCCCGGAGCGTTTCTCCCCGGGGAGGGCGTTTCACGAATTTTTCGGCGAGCGAGGTGAAGTACGCGTGATACTCATTATCATGGCACCCCTCGAATATCCCCGTATCCACCTCGCGGAACCGTTTATCGAGCGTTGCGGGGGCGATACCGAGCGTATTCGTGATGACCTCCGCCGTTTCGCGCGTCCGCCGGAAATCAGAGGCGACGACGAGGTCGATCTTCTCTTTTTTGAGCGCCCGTGCCGTTTTCTCTGCCTCCACGCGCCCTCGGAGCGTGAGCGCGAACTTGTCCTTGTCCCGCGCCTCCGTGTTCGACTCGTGCTTCAAATTCGAGATTGATTCTCCATGCCGCATGAAAAGATACCGGTTCCGGGCGCTACCCTGCGCCTCGGAAAGCTCCGCGTAGCTTCCCACGGCGCGCGTCTCCCCGCACCGATCGCAGACCCAGAGCGGCAAGGGCGTCCCCCAGTAGCGTTCGCGCGAAAGGTTCCAATCCTTCACTTCGCGGAGCCACTCGCCGAACCGGCCGTCCTTCACATGCGCCGGCATCCAGTTGACGGTGTTGTTCCGCGCGAGCAGCTCGTCACGGAGCTTCGACATCCCGATGAACCACGAGGTCCGCGCATAGTAGAGGACCGGCGTCCCGCAACGCCAGCAGTGCGGGTACTCGTGCGAATATTTTTCTTCCTTGAAAAAGTACCCCTCTTTCTCGAGATGGCGAAAGATTTTTTCCGTCGTTTCCTCCGCCTTTACGTACGCGCCTCCGAACCCTGGCACGTCCTTCGTGAACTTCCCCTCCTCGTCAACCGTGTGATACGCCGGCAAACCGACCTCCTTCCCTAACTGGTAGTCCTCTTCACCGTACATGACCGCGGTATGGACCACACCAGTTCCATCCTCCGTTGTCACGAAATCCGCCGGATAGATTTTGTATGCCGTCTTTTCTTTTTTAAGCGGCGCGATATCAAAGAGCGGTTCGTACCGTAGGCTAACGAGTTCGCTACCACGAACATGTATACCAACGTGACCGAGCTGTTTTCCCAACGGTGACTCTGCAGCAACAATGAGCGTCTCTCCACCTTTTTCGGTCACCGTATACTCGATGTTCTCTCCTACCGCAAGCGCCACGTTCCCCGGCAAGGTCCACGGCGTCGTTGTCCACGATACGACGTACACATTTTTAAATTCATGATTCCCGATTCTTGTTGTTCGTCGTTGGTTGTCGGTTGTTGGTTTGAGTTTGAACTTCACGTACACGGACCTGTCGGTGACCTCCTGGTACCCCTGTGCGAGCTCATGGGAGGAGAGGGCCGTGCCGCACCGCGTGCACCACTGCACCACCTTGTGGCCCTGAAAGAGGAGTTTCCGTTTCCAAATCTCCTTGAGCGTCCACCAGATCGTTTCGATATACTCCGGCGTGTAGGTGACGTAGGCGTTTTCGAGATCGAGCCAGTAGCCGATGCGCTCCGTGAGCCGCTCCCACTCGTCCTTGTGGATCCACACCTGCTCCTTCGCTTTCTCGTTGAACCGCCCGATGCCGTACCGCTCGATGTCCTTCTTCGATTTGAATC
>CAYHFV010000011.1:0-15961 GCA_964356055.1 uncultured Candidatus Saccharibacteria bacterium | reverse complement strand
GTACATAGCGGTGGGGGTGAGATTCGAAGTCACGATACCCTTTCGGGCATAACGGTTTTCAAGACCGTCGCCTTAAACCACTCGGCCACCCCACCGCTATGTACGGGATTGCAATTTATCAATTCGCCTCACTCATATAAATCGGGAACAAAAGCGCCGCATTCGACCGCTCTGCCAACCCTCCCCTAAAATCTCCCCCACTATACCCAAACGCCTTGCGCGAAGCAACGCGCTCTGCGATACTGCACGGGATGAATCCCGTTAGAAATTTCGCCCAGTGCCAGCCTTCCGCTTTGCTATTATTTGCCGAAACAGGTACGGGGTCGGCGTACCCACCCGAATCGAATTTCTAACGGGATGAACAAAAAGAGACGGATCGCTCGGAAAAAGCACGCGAAGAAAGCGGGGAAAAAAGTGAGCTTGCGTCACCGGTAGCGATGATATAAAAACTGCTCTATCTGCGGTGAGGCTGCTAAAAAACTGCCGCGTGCCATACGCGGCAGTTTGCATTTACATGCATTCGATATCATCGCATGAGAAGCATCTTCCGAGTCAGAGAGAAGCTCCCGCTCCGCAAGGTGTAAAAGTACACCCCGCTCGGAAACGGGCCCCCGTCAAAGTACGCCTCATGCGTTCCCGCTGGCACCGTGCCACGCACCAGTATCGCGATCTGCTCCCCGGTTACTGAACACACCACGAGCTCTGCCCTCATCAAACGCGGGAGGAAAAACTGAATCACCGATTTCGGATTGAACGGATTTGGATAATTCTGGAAAAGTATCGCGGGTGCGGGAACATTCTCGGAAACCCCGATGCGTGCGAGGGTGATTTCCCACTCATCAGACCACCTGCTGGGGATACCACTGCTATCTACCGCCCGCACGCGCCACCGGTACCTTGCATTCGGCGAAAGAAAACCGCTCACGTCTTGGGTGGTATCGGTCGCCTGCCAATCGAGAACCACCGCTCGAGTTTCCATAGGGAGCGCCTGCAGCCGGTACCCGAATCCCTGCGGAACGGCGTGCCACGAGAACCGCAACGAATCGGGGCGTACGATCGAACCATGTCCAGGCGCGATCTGCTCCGGAATTCCGAGCGTGCTTACGCCGGTCATAACCGATTCGCTCCATGCAGAGTAACTGGAGTACTGGAATCCCTGGCCGGTCTCCCAATACGCGCGGACGCGGAACCGGTAGGCGGTCTCCGGCTCAAGGTTGGTCACCTCGACGGAACCCGCGCCACCATGGGCGTGTTCCACTAATCCCTCGGTCTCCTCATAGATCAGGAATCCGCGTTCACCCCGCGGCGAGGCGGGTGTCCACACAATCGTGATAGAAATTGGTCCGTTACTGAACGCCGGGCCAATGAGGGGTGTTCCCGGTTGAGCGATGAGCGCGCCATGCGCTCCAAGCACAACCAATACAAAAGCTAATCTTCTCGTTTTCAATCAACCCTCCTAATTCCATAATTGGTTGGGTAGGTACTGCAAAAACTATACTACGAGATAGTATATGAGTCGATCTTGGTGGACCCCGTTAGAGTTAGCTGGAACCAAATTCTACAAGAATTAAAACAATGGAACCAGCTAAAACTCTTTATTCACGGGGCTGATTTGCAAATTACAGCGTAAAACTCTAACGGGGTGGACCTACGGGGAGTCGGACCCCGACCTCCTCCATGCCATGGAGGCGTAATACCGTTTTACTATAGGCCCAGGAAAGTTCCGTGCGCGATGCTGGAATCGGACCAGCGGCCTCTTCGATGTCAACGAAGCGCTCTGCCACTGAGCTAATCGCGCATTGTTAGCAAATCACAAAACCCGGTTCCAACATACAGTAACCGTCGTTGGAGTGCAACCGGCCCGCCACGCACAGAGCACACGCCGTAATACCCATCCTTGGTTCGAGACCCTATTGTACGAGGGTCGAACGAGAGACCCCGACTGCTTTCTCAATTTCGTCGTATGAGTGCCCGCTCTTTCGTAGCGATATGGCCCTTCTCTTAATTTCGAACCTCTGAGTATTCACAGTATAAGCATACCATCTCTCCTACAAAATAAAAATGACCGAGCTGGTCAGAAATGCATGCTGCAATCTTTGGCTTACTGAGCTAACCGCTCATTTCACTTTCGTTTTCGAGACCCCGTATCCTCGATTCGACGAGATCGCCCGCACCGTTCATCTTCATGAATCCAAGCACACGCTTCGCACCCGTTGCGGTTCGCACGGTGACCGTGATCATTTCGGGCGTCTCTTGTTCACGATCGATCGCGACCTCGAATCCTTCAGCACAGAGCCGCTGCACCGCCGTCTCCACCTCAGCCCTCGCCTTTTCACGGACCGCCCGTATCTCTTCGGGCACCGGTCCTTCATAACGCACCGATTCCCTGCTTATACTGCGGAGGTATCATACACAAGCCGCTCCCAGCTTGCAATTAGTCCGCCGGTTTACAGTGGGCGACGCGTATACTATAAAGAGGGGATGTTGGAGCCCCCGTAGCTCAATGGATAGAGCGGCTCCGTCCTAAGGAGAAGATAGAAGTTCGATTCCTCTCGGGGGCACGGAGGGGTGGCAGAGTGGTCGAATGCGCCGCACTCGAAATGCGGTATACCCCACAAGGGTATCGTGAGTTCGAATCTCACCCCCTCCGCCAGTACAAATTCTCGAAATAACGGCGAAAATTTCCGTCTGCGTACCTCAAAAACGAAAATATCGGCTCGAACGGCCTAAAAATCACCTTTACGCGCACCTTGTGCCTTTTTTTGGGGGATTGGATGACAAAAATTTTTCGCAGATGTTCTTCTCTACGTTCCTCATCCGAGAATTTTTGCGCCGGAAACAAAGTTATCCACACATTTCGCACGAGTGAATCTTCTATAATGAAACATAGAGGTTAATCTTTTTTCTAACCCACGGGGTGCGGCAGCTTGGTCGACTGCCACACACGAGGCGAGAGCGCTCTTGCCTCAAATGCGTACTAACATGGTAAAGAAAAAGAAAGCGGCCAAGAAACACAAGAAAGCCGCGAAGAAGCACGGAAAGAAGCGATAGTCCTGCTTCTTCCCACCCCTGTATATGCAGGGGTGGATTTTATTTTTCAGAACCACTTTCTCTACGGTTGAAGAATATCCTCCGTCCGCCCCTCGATCGAGAGGATAACCTCCTGAACGGTGGGAAACTGTTTCATGGTTTCTACAATCTGGGCGCGGATTGCCGCAACGCGGCACGAGCGGGAACGCCGGCGGGGCGGAATACGACGGCCGCGGTGAGCACCGCGCCGAGAAGCGGGAGCACCGCGAGCCCTCCGATGAGCAGCGCCCGTGAGGTCGGCATACGTACCCACTATACAAAACGCACATGAGTAAGGTAAGCTCTCTCAAGAACGCCGGTATTGCGAACATCAAAACACTCTGGTATACAAAGCGCAGTTCATCATAAGCGAAAAAGGTTCTCCCATGAAACGTTTTTCTATCGTCATCCCCGCTTTAAACGAGGCGTCGGTTATCGGTGAGACGATCGCCGCCGCCCGCGCGCAGAATATCCCCCGAAACTCGTACGAGGTCATTGTCGTCGACAACGGTTCAACAGACGGAACTGCAAACGCCGCGCGCGCCGCAGACGCCGACCGCGTGATCATCGAGCCGCAACGTGGAACGAACGTCGCCCGCAACCGGGGCTACCGCGAAAGCACGGGCGAGATTCTGGCGTTCCTCGACGCCGACTGCCTGCCGCCGCCGGGGTGGCTCCGCACTATTGAGCGGGAACTCTCCCACCCGGGCGTCGCGGGCGTCTCGGGACCTTACGACTTCGGTTTCACGGGGATCCGGAAGGCCGCTGACTACCTCTGGACACACGTCATGTTTGCCTTTCTCGCCCCCGCCATGACCTTTCTCTTTCGGAAGCCAAGCGGCGTGATCCTGGGAGGCAATTTCGGCGTCCGGCGCTCGACTATCGACGCGATCGGCGGCATTCCTCCGCTCACGTTCTGGGGGGACGACACCGCGACCGCGATACTCATCGCGCGGCGCGTCGGAAAGGTGGTTTTTACGCCGCGGCTCATCATCAAGAGCTCGCCCCGGCGCTTCAAATCGCACGGGCTCATCTCCACGACGCTCCGGTACGCGTACCACCACTTCCGCGTGTATTTCAGCAGGGAATACTGGTAAAATACACCCATGCGGCGGGAACGGTCGAAGATCATCACGACGGTGCGGCGCGTTATGCCGGCCGTCGTTTCTATTATCATCACCAAAAGCTTGAGGGAGCTCGAGACCGAACTGACGCCGAAAGAAAAACGCCAGCTCAAGAACCATACGCTCATTCCGGCCGACAAGATTGACGCGCACGGCATGGTGCAGGTGGGCGGCGGATCGGGATTCATCGTCGAACCGTCCGGCATCGTTCTCACCAACAAACACGTCATTGCGGAATCGAACGCGAGCTACACCGTCATCACAAACGACAACGAGCGGTACGAGGCGCAGGTGCTCGCTCGCGATCCAGTGAACGACGTCGCGATTCTCCGCATCGTCCCCGGCCGGAAACTCCCCGCCGTGGAGCTCGGGAACTCGGATACGCTCGAGCTCGGCCAGACGGTGCTCGCGATCGGGAACGCCTTGGGCATCTTCAAGAACACGGTCTCATCGGGCATCGTCTCCGGCCTCTCCCGCTCCGTTTCCGCGCAGGCCGACCCGACCTCGCCCCCGCAAGAACTCCGCGGCCTTATTCAGACGGACGCCGCCATCAATCCCGGGAACTCCGGCGGTCCGCTCGTTGACATCTTCGGGACTGCCGTCGGCGTGAACGCCGCCGTGGTCTACGGCGCGCAAAACATCAATTTTGCGATCCCGATAAAGGTTGCGCTGCGTGACCTCGCGGACCTCAAACAGTATGGGCGCATCCGCCGGCCCCTCCTCGGCCTCCGGTACCTGACGCTCAATCAGGATCTTAAAGAAAAGCTCGGGCTCCCGACCGACCGCGGGGCGTTCGTCACGAAGGAGCACCCGTACGATGCGGCGGTCGTCTCCGGAACGCCGGCAGCTCTGGCAGGTATTAGAGAACACGATATTATCATCGCATGGAACGGGAAGCTCGTAACCCCCGAGAAAAGCATCGGCGATTACCTTGACGATGCCTCAGTCGGCGAGACGGTTACGCTCGCGGTGCTCCGCGACGGCCGGGAGGCCGAGTTTCCGGTCACGCTCGCGGAACGGAAGTGATGAGGTAGGGTCTAGTGGCTAGTGGCTAAAGACTAGTATTTTTTAGTAGTCGTACTCGGCGACGAGAAGTCCATTCCGATCAAAGAGGAGCAAGCGATCGTGGTCGTACCGCAGGTCAATGTAGCGGTTCAGCCACACCCGCCACTCGCCCGAGTAGAAGTCGGCTCGGGAGCGGAATCGGTTCACGCACTCGCCATACCTGAACCGCGCGAGAAATTGGCTGCACGCGCCGTTGTCGTAGAACGCATAGGCATTGATTTCTTCGGTGGTCGGCACCCGGCAGCCTCCGAAACCGGAAACGAACGAGCGGCACGTCCCCCCGAGATGCGCGTAGTCGGCGGGCTGAAAGAGCCGGGGGCACTGCTCAGGGAGTCGCGGCTCAAACGTGTTCGAGAACCGCGTGTTCAGGTACCCTGTGCAAAGATTCAGTCGAAAATTTTCCCCCGCGGGGCTTGAGGCGCCGATGATCATCACCGAATCGCCGGAGCCAAGCGTCACATTTTCCGCCATGCCCGGCGCGTCGATAGAGTAGAGCGAAAGGGCGGTGGGTATGCGCGCGAGCTCTCCGTACCTTCCTTTCAACACCCACCCCGTGACACTCACCTGCTGGTCAAGCGAGCGATCGGCAACAATCGAAAACCGCGTCGTTTCATTTCTTCCACGAAACGTAACTATATCTGCGATCGAGAATTTTTTATAAAAGGGAGAGAGCTGCGCGAGAGTGAAGCCGTACGGAGGAACAACGGAGGGTTGCTCCGGTGGCGGCGGGGGCGGAACGCTCGGCGTCTCGGTGCCTCGCGCGTTGAACTCAACTCGGGTGCCCGAGGAATCGGTCTCGAATCGGACCACCGAATGCGGCTCGAGTTCTCCAAACCCCTCCGGCAACGGCGGCAGAAGATCCCGATAGTCCTTCAAAAACGGGGAGGAGAAATTCACGCTGCCGCTCCCAGGCACCTGATTCTGAACCACGTAGACAACCGCGGTCAAGACCACGGCGGCGAGAAGGAATACGACGACTTTTCCCATATTTTTATTGTACTCCCGCGACCGCTCAAACTACAAAATTAATGAGGCGGTCCGGAACGAAGACAGTCTTCTTGGGGACGTCCCCGAGGTGCTTCGCGACATTCGGGTCGGCCTTTGCCGCCGCTTCGACCGTCTTCTGTGCGGTACCCCAGGGAACCGTGACCGTTGCGCGTTTTTTTCCGTTCACCTGAACGACGATGGTCGCCGTCTCCTCGACAATGAGCTTCGCATCGTACGCCGGCCACGGCTCTTTATGAATGGAGGTTTTATTACCAAGAATCTCACGCCATATCTCCTCAGTGATATATGGCGCGAACGGAGCAAGTAACTTGAGAAATGCTTGTTGGTCGCTGGTCGCTGGTCGCTGGTCACTTCTCTCCATCTCGTTTAAAAGGGTCATGAGCGCCGAGATGGCGGTGTTGTAATTCAGCGTCTCGATATCCTCGGTTACTTTTTTGATGGTTCTATGGATAATTCGTTCAATTTTGTGGTCGCTGGTCGTTCGTTGTTGGTCGTTCGTTGTTGGTTGTTGGTACAGCCTCCACACCCGCTCGAGGAACCGGACCACGCCGGCGATCGACGCGTCGCGGAAATCGCCGCCCTGCTCGAAGGGTGCCAAGAACATGAGGTACATCCGGAGCGCGTCCGCGCCGAATTTCTTGATATAGTCGTCGGGATTCACGATGTTCCCCTTCGACTTCGACATCTTCGCGCCTTCCGAAATCAGAAGTCCGTGCGCGCGGAACTTTGGGAAAGGCTCGCCTTTCGGCGCGGAGAATCTTCCGCCCCGACGCTCTTCGTAGTCCGGGGTTCCGACCGAAGCGTCGGAAAACTCGAGCAATCCCATATCGTGGAGCGCGAGCGAAAGGAAACGCACGTAGAGGAGATGGAGCACCGAGTGCTCGGCGCCGCCCGTGTAGAGGTCAACCGGCAACCACTTTTTAACGAGTGGATTCGAAAACGGGTTGTTTTTCGTTTCCTGTTTATTGTTTATGTGTGCCAAGTACCCGATGTAGTACCACGCGGAATCCAAGAAGGTGTCGGAAACGTCCGTCTCGCGCCGTGCCGCGCCGCCGCACCCGGGACACGTCGTTTCGTAAAACTCTTTGACGGAGGCGAGCGGCGACGCCCCCTTTCCTTTCGGTTGGAAATCCTTCACGTGCGGTAGGAGAACCGGTAAATTTTCTTCCGGAATCGCGTACCAACCGGGCATCTCTTTCTGTTCCCCCTTCCCCACTGTCTCGCACCCCGCACAGTGGATCATGGGGATCGGCGGTCCCCAGTAGCGCTGGCGTGAGATTAACCAATCCCGGAGCCGGTACTGCGTTTTGAGCTTCCCGCCTGCGAATACCGTGATGGCGGGGATCGCTTCGGCGCTCGTCATGCCGTCGAATTTTCCGGAATTGATTGCAATTCCGTCTCCAGTAAAACATCCGTTGCCTATCTCAATCGTCCGCCACATATGCTGGAATACGGGGAGGTTCAACCATTCTTTCATTTTTGAACCCTCAATCCAGAGCGACGTGTGGTTCTTCGTATGTTCGGCTTCCACGGTATTCCTCGTGTCGTCTTTCAATTCGAAAAGCAGACCGTATCCTATCGAGTACCGGTTCTCGTCCTTGTGACCGGCAAAATAGTTGCTGTGCGTCTCGCCTCCGACAAAACCCTTGAACTTCGGGTTGGCATACCCTGTTTCCTCCCGTATCTCTCGCGCCGCGGCTTCGGTAATATCCTCTCCCTCATCCACGCCGCCGATAATGCCGGAATGCCACCCAAATTTCTCCCAATCGAGGCACAGGTACCGATCCTCACTTCCGTGTTTCAATAGCGCGTACACCGTCTTTCGTTTAATGGTAGGTTTATCAGCTCTTACCGCGTCTTTCCCCTCGGTGGTCAGGAAGTACGGCGCGACTACTTGCCGAATGGGCAGTTTGTACCGCTTCGCGAATTCGAAGTCGCGGGCGTCGTGTGCCGGCACCGCCATAATCGCGCCGGTCCCGTACCCCGCGAGGATGTAGTCGGAGACCCACACTGGAATCTTCGTCTGGGTTGCGGGGTTTACCGCATAGACGCCGGAGAACACGCCGGTTTTCTCCTTTTCGATCTCACTTTCGGCTGCCCCGCGCCGCGCGAGCGCATCGCGCACGTACTTTCTCACCTCATCGCCCGCTTTCCAGCCCACACCGAGCCAGGTTTGCGCAAGCTCGGGCGAAATCACCATGAACGTCGCACCGAAGAGCGTGTCAGGGCGCGTCGTGAAAATGTGAAGCTCGTGCACGCCGTCCGGCTGACCGGGAATATCAATGAGCTTGAACGTGATGTCCGCTCCTTCGCTCTTCCCGATCCAGTTCCGCTGTGCAATCTTCACCCGCTCGGACCAATCTATCTTCTCCAAATTATTCAAAAGTCGCTCCGCGTACTTCGTGATGCGGAAGAACCACTGCTCGAGGTCGCGCCGCTCGACTGCGCTCTTGCACCGCTCGCACGCGCCCGCAACCACCTGTTCGTCGGCGAGCACGGTTTTGCACGAGGGGCACCAGTTCACCGGCTGCTGTTTCCGGTACGCGAGGCCGTGCTTCCAAAGCTGCACGAAGATCCACTGCGTCCACCGGTAGTAGGCGGGGTCGTAGGTCTCAAGCCGCTCTTCCCACGCGAACCCGTTCCCAATCGTGCCGAGCTGGCGGTAGAAATTCTCCTGCGATTTTTTCGCCTGGATCCCGGGGTGTGCACCGATCTTTAAGGCATAGTTCTCCGAGTGGATGCCAAAGCCGTCGAGACCGATGGGCTCAAACACATCGAAGCCCTGCATCCGTTTCATCCGACCGTAGATGTCGGCGCCCGTGAACGCGTACATGTTCCCCACGTGGAGCCCCTCCGCCGAGGGGTACGGGAACATCATGAGGTTATAGAACGGCTTCTTCGCGTGCGCGAGATCGGGCTCGTAGGTCCGCTCCTCAAGCCACCTCGACCGCCATTTCTGCTCTATTCTTTGAAAATCGTATTTCATGCTTCCTGTCCCGATTCGCGGAGCGAATCGCGGATCCTCGATTTTGCCGCCGCACGCTGCGCGGGCAAAATCGGGACCACCGCTCATCGACCGCCGAAAAGTCGTACCGCGTCGTCCCTTCGATTGTATCCGAAGCACCGACGCTTCTCAATCGCGCTCCCGGTTGCATCCATCGCCGGAACGGGCGTAGAATGGCGGGAGTATTTCCACAACTGAAAAGGAGGAACTATGAAACGGATCGCGAGTGTCTGCCTCGCGCTTTTTGTTGCACTGTCACCCGTGCTTTCGAACGAACCGGAACGGTCGACGCGATTCTTCATCGGCGACGGCGGGTGGATCGAGTACCGGCACACCGTCGCCCTCCCGCCGTACACCACCGAACTTTTCCGCAAAAGCCTGATCGGGGATTTCACCTTCGGGGGGACCATCCACTTTGTGGAAACTCCCGACTGGCAGCTCACCGCGACGGTCAACATCCAGAACATCTTTGGCGGATTTGTGAAACGCCGGGCGAAGGTCTACGCCGCCGATTACCGCATCACCTTCGGCTGGTACTATACGCTCGAGAACCGGCTCCAGCTCTCGGTCGCGACCGTTCACAAGTCGACGCACCTCGCTGACGCGTTCATTATTGAGAGCGTACAGGATGCGTTCGATCTCACAAATATACGGCTCGACACCGAAGATCTGAACATTCTCCGCATCGGAGTCGGTCGGGAAAGCGCGAACGACGAGTGGGTAATTGCGTTCCAGCCTATCCTCATGCGATTCTTCATCATTGCCGAACCGAACCTTCTCTTCGACCGGCTCTCGTACATCCCGTACGAAAACCGCGTGTACGCCATAGGCACGACCACGCTCTGGAGAAACGAGCACATGCGCGTTTCGGTCACGGGCGAGGGCGAGTTCGAGTCAAATTTCGAGTACGCGGCTGCGCTCCGGTGGTCAGCGCACCTCGGACAAACGCCTGCGCGGGATGGCGTGCAGATATCGATCGAAAATTCGGGTGGCGTCGGCACGAATCGAATCAAAACGACGAGCTTCAACGGCCTCGGCACGAACCGTTGGTCGCTCAGCGTCCGCGTCACCATTTAATCAAAGCCCCCGCACCGGCGGGGGTTTGTATTGCCCTCTACGATACACGAAGGTGGGTGCGACGTACAACGGCCTCCGTTTAACCGCGGCTGCTGGCACGGAAGTTTGCCGCCGCATACGCCGTTCCCACCATTTGATACAAGGGTACCTCACTCACTCTACCACGCTCTCTCTTCTCCGGCGAGCGTGATGCCGAACACGCGGCAGGCGTTCGCACGTATCCGTTCGGCTATCTCCTCGGTCGGCATGTTCTTGATCTCTGCAATTTTTTCAACCACCTCGATCACGTATGCCGGCTCGCTCCGCTTGCCACGGTGGGCGAGGGGCGCCACATAGGGAGCATCAGTCTCGGAGAGGATGCGGTCGAGGGGAAGGGAGCGCACCAGGTCGGCGTAGTCCGGCTTGCCGGCGCGGTGCGGGAGGGTGACCGCGCCACCAAAGGTGAACGAGAACCCGAGATCTAAGAGCCGCCGCGCCTCTTCCACCGTTCCCGAGAAAAAATGCATGATGCCGGGATTATTGCGGTTGAGTAACGAATCATTGGCAACAAGTAATTGGGTAAGGTCGGCTATGACGTCACCCGACGCTGCGGTCGGGTCAGGCCGACAGTGGATGACGAGCGGTTTGCCGATCTCGTGCGCAAACCGTACCTGCGCGATGAAGAGTTCCTTTTGTTTCTCCTTGATTCCTGGCTCACCATTTTCAATTCTGAAATAGTCAAGGCCGCACTCGCCGACGCCCACTACCTTCGAATCGGCGGCGAGTTTCCGGAACGCCGCGGCATCGAACCGTTCGCCCTCCGCAGCGATGCGCCGGGCTTCCGGGTCGTCGCCCAAACCGAGCTCGTTGGGGTCGTGGAAGGCGGCCCCCGCATGCCCGGGGTGGATGCCGACCGTAGCATAGACGCGGGCGTGGGCGCGCGCGAGTACGACCGCATCCGCTGAAGTTTTGAAGGTCGTCCCCGCATTCACGACTGCCACCCCGGCCGCGCGGGCGCGCGCGAGCACCGCCGCGCGGTCTGCGTTGTAGGCGGGAAACTGAACGTGGGCATGGGCATCAATGAAATAGAGCGGCATGGTTGCGTACTGGAGTTCCTCTAGTTTAATATACCCAGAGCATATTTCACCACTTGCAAAGGCTACCACTATGACCACACTTATCATCGGTATCACCGGTCCTCCGGCCGCGGGAAAAGAAACCGTGGCCCAAATCATCGCCGACGAGCTGAAAGCCAAGGATCTCCGCGTCTACCGCGGCACTTTCTCCGACGTCCTCTACGAGACGCTCGACATCTGGGGTCTCGCGAAGGATCGACCGAACGCCCAGCGACTGGCGGTCGTGATGCGGAACGCCTTCGGGCCGACCGCGCTCACGGATGCGGTCGCCGCGCGCGCGGCAAACACGGACGCCCACGCGGTCATCATTGACGGCGTACGGTGGCTCGTCGACGAGGATCTCATCAGAAGCTTCCCGAACAACCTTGTGATCGCCGTCGGTGCCTCTCCCAAAGAGCGGTGGGGCTGGGCTCGCGCAAGAAAAGAGAAGGCGGGGGAAGAAACGGTGTCGTGGGAGGAATTCCAGGCACAGGATCAGGCGGAGAACGAACGCTTCGTCCCTCGAAACGCGGGACGCGCGAATACATCAATCGCGAACACCAGTACGCTCGATGACCTACGCCAGAAGACTGCGGATATGGTGGAGAGTCTCATTCTGCCCCGCATCACACACTGAAACAAAAGTTGCCCCTGAAAGAAAAAATCCCCCGGTACACTATCGGGGGATTTTTACGCTCTACTGATCGTGAAAAAAGGCAATCCAGTCCGGAAAATCAGCAATCGAGGTCAACATCTTCCCCGATCCTACGGGACGTTGGTCTCCGGAGACGCCACGGCACGGCCCCGTCCGTACAATGAGCGTCTCGATTCCTGCCTCGCGCCCGAAGCGCGCGTCCGAAAAGGTATCCCCGATGAAAACGATTTCATGCTTGTCGATTCCTCCGCAGCTGGCCAAGAAGTGCAGCGTGCGGCTGAACGCGCGCGGATCAGGTTTAGCGTACGCGTCGTCATCGAACGCCTGTGCGAACTCGAACTGTTCCGCGATCCCGTGCGCGGAGAGGATGTGGTCGAGGTCTCTCCGGCGCCGAGAGGTGAGAATCGTGTTCACGATCCCCTTACTCACGTTCGAGGTTAAGACCTCTCTCGCACCGGGAACAAGCGGGTGCGGCTCCTTTTCGAGCGCGAACCACTCTTCGTACATTCGGTCCGCTTCAGATTCCGAGAACGAGAACACATCCACTAGAAGTTGCCTCCCATTCTTTCCCCAGAGCCGAAGCAGGAGCGTTCTCTTCTCATCGGGAAAAGGAACTCCGTTCGAGGAGAGAATTTTTTCAAGATTCGCAAGCCCTCGGCCGAAGGAGTCGTAGATCGGCCCGTCTAGATCGAAAACCACTGCTCGAATCATTCAGTGCCTCCGCGTAACTTTTGATTTTTGAATGCTTCTCCAAAGATACCAAAAGGCGGCGGGTGAACGCAACCTGAAACTATCCTCTCCTGCTAAGTCGGCTATGAGAGCCTGGGGAAGAGCGGTTCGATTTTCCGCACGCGGAGCACGCCGTTCTCTCGTGAGAGCGCTCCGGCTATCTTCGCCGAGGCGCCCGGGAGGAAAGGCACGAGAAGCGAAGCGACGCCCTCCAGGATGGCTATAAGGTCAAGGAGGACCTTGGTCTTCGCGGGGCCGGAAGACATCGCCCACGGCTTTGTCTCGTTCACCTGCGCATCGCCGAACGCGATGAGTTCCCAGAGCGCCGCGAGTGCCTCATGGAACCGGTACTCATCGAGCCTTCCCGCGATCGCGCGAGAGACCGCCTCGATTTTCACTGCCACCGAGGGGTCCGTGGCGAGCGTCGTGGGGAGCGGTTCTGTACCCGCGGCGAGCGTCGTCACGCGCGCCGTAAAGTTCCCGAGGCCGTTCGCGAGGTCCGCGTTGTAGCGCTCGCGGAACTTCGCCTCACTGAAGTCGCCGTCCTCATACGCGGGGATCTCCCGGAGGAGGTAGTAGCGGGTCGCGTCCGTCCCGTACCGTCGAACGAGATCGAACGGATCCACGACGTTGCCCGTGCTCTTCGACATCTTCGCGCCGCCTGAGGTGATGAAACCGTGAATGAATATCCGGCGCGAGGTGGGAAGTCCAGCCGAGAGGAGCATCGCCTGCCACATCGCGGACTGCTGGCGTAGATTGTCTTTGCCCGCCATTTGTACGGCTCGTGGTTCGTCCGCCGTGCCCCAAAAGTCAGAGAAGCGCTTCGTGTCCTCCGGCCAGCCGAGCGTCGAGATATAGTTCACCAGCGCGTCGAACCACACGTACATCACGTGCGACGGGTCTTCCGGCACGTCGATGCCCCACGGCATCTTCTCCCTGAGGCGGGAGACGCTGAAATCCTGGAGCCCCGCCGAAACGAAGTTCCGAATCTCCGAGAGGCGGTGGGCGGGAACCACGAAGTGTGGGTAACGCGCATAAAGATCGAGAAGTGTCTGCTGGTACTTCGAAAACCGGAAGAAGTAGTTCTCCTCCTCGCGTGTTTCGATCTCGAGCGTCGGGTGGATGGGGCACCGCCCATCTTTTAATTCCGAGTCGGTCTTTTCGAGCTCGCAGCCAACGCAATACTTCACCGCGTAGTTCTTCTTATAAATATCCCCCGCCGCCGCGCACCGCCGCCAGAATTCCTGGGCGGCCGAGAGGTGGTGCGGGTCGGTCGTGCGAATGAAGGCGTGGTCGCTCACGGCGAGCGCCGCCATGAGTTTCCGGAAGTGCTCGGCGTTCTCCGCGACGTAGGCCGCGGGTTCCTTCCCTTCCGCAAGGGCGCTCCGGTAGACCTTCACGCCGTGCTCGTCGGTGCCAGTGTTGAAAAAGACCTCGTCGCCCGCCGCGCGCCGCGCGCGCGCCACGACATCCGCTTGCACGATCTCTAAAGCGAAACCGATATGCGGCGCCGCGTTCACGTACGGAAGCGTGGTCGTGAGATAGAACGTCCGCATCGGTTCAAATGTCGAGCGTCGGACGCCGGCGTTTCTGTTCGGAAAAGTACGAGAACATCTCCTGGACGATGACCGCAACAGGCACCGCGAGTACGACCCCGACGAACCCGGCGACCATACCGCCGACGAGAAGCGCGAGAATGACGAGGAGCGGATGCACCTGGACCGTCTTTCCCATAATGAGCGGGGTCAAGAGGTGGTTCTCGATCTGCTGAACGATGAGGAAGAAGAGCACGGCATAGAGCCCGAGCGTCACTGATTCGGAAACTGCAAGGAGAAAAGCGACCGCCCCCGTGACGATGGGGCCTACGATCGGCACGAGCTCGAAAACCGCCGCGATGAGCCCCAGGACGAGCGGGTACTTGAGCCCCAGCGCCCACGAACCAAACCCTACCACGAGACCAACGAGTACCGAGAGACCGAGTTGCGCCATGAACCAGTGACGGATCTTTGTTCGGAACCGGCCGAAAACATCGAGCGCGGCCTGTTCGTAGGAGTCGGGAAGGATCGCGCGCATGAGACGCTCCACACCGTCCTCCGCGAGGGTGAGGTAGAACGTGATAACAATGGTGGCAACCCCGAGCACGAGGCGACCCATCACCGCACCAATAGCGCCCGTGAGGGAGAACGCTGTGCCCCCTAAGAATCCGAGCGCGTCGGAGAACCAAACGTTCAGATCGGCAGCAGCGAGGCGAGGAAGCGCGACACCGAATAGATCGGTGACCGACTGGTTTAGGTGCTCTGCGAAAGACCCAATCTCAACGGCGATGACCGGTACGACGAAGTACACAAAGCCACTGAGAACGAGGAGCCCGATCAGGAACACAATCAGGGTGCCGAGGAGGCGCCCGACGCGGAGCCGCTCGAAAATCTTGACGAAGGGGTTCAACCCAAGGGAAACAACGATCGCGACGGCGAGCACGCCCACCACGCTCCGCGCCTCATAGAGCACGAAGGCACCGACCGCGAACACCGCGATACGCGCAAGCGACGCCCAGGTGAGGTTCAAATTGGTTTCTTCCTGCATGGTTACACCTTCACTCTATCAAGAAATGAGCGGTTCTGGAACGGCCCGATCAAGGCGAGGTTTAGTCGGTCGTTCGTAAAGAGGTCCCGGGCGACCGAGCGGATGTCCTCCGCGACCACCGCGTTGATCTTCGCGAGATACTCCGCGGGAGTGAGGAGAGGAAGACGCATGATCTCCTGGCCGCCGTAGTAGTACCCCAGGGCGTCCGAGGTTTCGAGCGAGAGGGAGAAGGTGCCGCCGAGGTGCCGCTTCGCGCGGTCGAGCGCCTCGCGATCCACGAGCTCTTTGGTGAACCGCATGAATTCTTCGAGCCCTGCCGTGAGCACCGACTCGAGCTTCTCGTGCGCGGCCCCCGCCGACATCTCGATCAACCCGTGGTCCGAGTAGAGGTCGGTCCCCGCGCGGACGTAGTAGGCGGCGCCCAACTCCTCCCGCACGCGCTGGAAGAGGCGCGAACCCATCCCGCCGCCCAGGATGTCCGCGAGAAGCTCGAGCGCGTACTGGCGCTCATCGTGAAGGTCGAACGCGCGAAATCCCATCACCAGGTGCGTTT
>CAYHFV010000010.1:0-16289 GCA_964356055.1 uncultured Candidatus Saccharibacteria bacterium | reverse complement strand
CCGTCGCCATCTCGACCGGCAAGCCGTGCGTGTCCCACCCTGCCCGGCGCGGCACGCGGTAGCCACGCATCGTCTTGTACCGGAGGATGACGTCCTTCACCACGCGCGCGAGCACGTGATGGATGCCCGGCGTGCCGTTGGCGTAGGGCGGCCCTTCATAAAAGACGAATTCCTTTCTGCCCTTCCGCGCCGCGACCGACTTCTCAAAAATGGCGTTCGATTTCCAGAACGCGAGTACCTTCTGTTCGATTACGGGGAGTGAGAACGAATCGAGCCGTTGCAACATACGCGAATGTGCTTCCATTCTACTCAAAAAAGACGGCGCGTACAAAATGGGAATGTACGGTCGGGGAGCGTCGCGATATACTGAAACCTATGGAAACAATCGGCATCACCCTGCTCCTCGTCGTGCTCTTTTACCTCTTGGGCAAGTCCGCCGATCTCGTCGTTGAGAGCGCACGAACCTTCGGAAAAAAATTCGGTATCCGCCTGTCATTCCTCGGCCTTATCCTCGGGTTTTTAACCTCGCTTCCCGAACTCTCAATCGGCGTGAATGCCGCGGCGAGCCGCCACCCCGACATCTCGCTCGGGAACCTCCTGGGCGGCGTGGTCGTTCTCTTCGGCCTCATCCTCGGCGTGAGCGTTATCGTCGAGCGGCGCATCGCGACGAACGGGGGCATCTCGGGCATCCTCCCCGCGATCGCGTACCTTTTTCTGCCGCTCCTCTTCGGCCTCGACGGCACCCTCTCGCTCGTCGAGGGACTGATACTCATGGTCGCCTACTGCTTCATCCTCGTGTACTTCTACCGGCTGGGGCAACCGCACAATGCGGTCCCCCACCGCCTCGAAACAAGCCAGGGAGAGATTCTCCGCATCGCGTTCCGGGGCCTCGTGGGCATCGCGGTCGTCGTCATCATCTCCCACTTTATCGTGAATCTCACGGTCTCGCTTCTTGTGGCCGCCGGAATTCCCGCGTTCATCGCGGGCCTCGTCATCTTCTCGGTCGGTACCAACCTCCCCGAGATTATGGTATCCATCCGCTCGTGGGCGCAGCACATTCGCGAACTCTCGCTCGCGAACCTTGTGGGGTCGGCGCTCGCGAACGGCTTCATCGCGGGCCTTGTCGCAACCCTCGCTCCCATCGTGATCGTCCCGCCCGAATCCTTCCACTCCCTCGCCGCGGTGAGTGCGATCCTCCTCGCCGCGCTCCTCGGATTCTGGAAGAGCGGCAGAGCACTCACACGCCGTGAAGGGATAGCGCTTGTCGCGCTCTACCTCGTCTTCGTCGCCTCGCAGCTCTTCCTCGCCACCGCTTTCTCTACACCACCGGGCGGCGCCGCTCACACGCCGTTTGATACAATAGGATAAACCCATGGTGAGCGGCAAAAAAACGGTGCTCGTCATCGTCTCCGATACACTGCTCCGCACGACCATCACCGACAAGCTGTCGCAGAAAGGGTTCGGCACGCTTCACGCCGCCGATTGCGCGGAGGGAGTGGCGCTCGCCGTCGGAAACCTCCCCGACCTCATTGTGTTCGAAGGGTCCCCACTCTCCGCAGACGGCATCTCGCTGGTCAAAAGAGTGCGCGGATACGATTGGGGGAGGTACCTTCCCTTGGTGGTCCTCTCCTCGACCGACGAACCTGCCGATCTTTCGTTCGTGAAGAACGGTGACGGGCCGCTCTTCTTTTTCCACGCGTCGCCGCCGAACGGGGACGACATCGTGCGCGAGATAGAGACGCGTCTCGCGGGTACGTATCCGACCTGCTAGCGGTTTTCAAAAATCTTGACATAAATTATTTCAAAAAGTATAATAGTTTCAGTATCATCTTTCATAAGGAGGGGTAATGAAACAGATCATTCTTGTCTTCGCCGCGGTGGCACTGCTTGCGGGGTGTTCAAGGACCGCCGATTTCAAAATCGCGGCATCGAACCGTCTACCCGACCACATTAACTTTTTCGTGGACGGGAAAGATCAGGGCATCGTACCCGCTGGAATGTCACAGGAGTTCGTGGTTGAGCTCACCTACCTTGATAACAGCCCCACTGGCTGGGGCGGTAACCGAAAAGAGGCGCAGGCGACCTGTAACGCACGCAACCGCCACACCGGAGAGCTCTCCCGGAACCTCGTGATCACCTGTTTCACCGACCGGACGACGACGGTCGAAGTGAACGAGTGGGACTTCCGTTGACCGCTGCCCCGAGATGATCTCGGGGCGGTTTTTTTCGCCGCTACATTTCCTCCGGCGCCGAGATGCCGATGAGCGAAAAGAGGTTCCCCAAAACGGAATGGGTTGCGAGGACGAGCGCGCGGCGGGCGGCGAACACCGCCGGCACCTCGCCCACCACCCGCTCTTTCTCGTACCAGTCATGGAACGTCCGCGCGAGATCCATTGCGTAGCGGGTGAGGCGATGCGCGCGGTAGTCCGCCGCGGTATCCTCCAGCGCCTCGGGAAAGCGGGCGAGCGTGCGGATGAGGCGGAGATCGTCGGGGGTGGAGAGGGGCGAAAGATCCGGCGCCGCCGGTCCCGCGCCGGCGTTCTTGAGGATATTCGTCGCCCGGACGTAGGCGTACTCCACGTAGTAGACCGGGTTCTTCATCGAGCGCTCCTTCGCAAGCGAGAGGTCGAAATCGAGGTGCGAATCAGCCGAGATCATAAGGAAGAAGAAGCGCGCGGCGTCCGGCGGCACCGATGCGAGCAGTTCATTGAAGGTAATGAACGTCCCCTTCCGCTTTGACATCTTGACCTCCGCATCACCTTCCACCAGCCGCACCGCCTGCGTGATGATGACGGTCGAATCCGCGAGCCCCACGAGTTTCGCCGCCGCCTGGATGCGCGCGACGTAGCCGTAGTGATCGGGCCCCAATATGTTCACCTTCGTGGTAAATCCCCGCTCCACGGTCTCGAGGTAGTGGCCCGCATCCGCGAGGAAGTAGGTTGGAACCCCGTCCTTCGTCTTGAGCACCCGGTCTTTGTCGTCGCCGAATTCGGTCGTCCGAAGCCAGGTCGCGCCGTCCTTCTCGTAGACGGTCCCCTTCAACCGGAAGAGCGCGAGCACCTTCTCCGCGTATCCTTTCGCGTGGATATCATCGAACTCCGAGGTGTACCGGTTAAAGAGGATGTTCGCCTTCCCCTCAATCACCGATTTCGTGACGTGTAAGAAATCGCGAGCGGCAATGCGACCGAGCGCATGCGGATCATCCTTATAGAAGGTTGCCTCACTCCGGTGTGCGAGTGCCCACTCCTTGAGGTAGTCTCCTTTATAAAACGTTTCTTCCTGAGGAATGAGACCCGCGGCGGCGAGGATTGATTTCCCAAGGGTGACGACCTGATTCCCGGTGTCGTTCACGTAGTACTCGCGCTCGACCTCGTGCCCTTGGGCCTCGAGGATGTTCGCGATGACATCGCCTAGGAATCCGCCCCGGCCGTTCGCGAGCGTGAGCGGTCCCGTCGGGTTCGCGGAGATGAACTCCACCTGGATCTTTTTCGGCGGCGCCGCTTTTCTCCGGCCGTAGCGCACTCCTTCCGCGAGGATACTCGCTACCTCGGCGCGCAGGAGGTCCGGCGCGAGCCAGAAATTCAGGTGGCCGGGCTTCTCAACCCGCACCTCGCGGAAAAGGGTTCCGCGCTCCCGAAGCTTCGCGGCGAGCTCCTCGGCGCGCTTTTCCGGGGATCCCCCTTCTCGCTTCGCGAGCGCGAAGGCAACATTCGTCGAGTACTCGCCGTGCGCTTCGTGGTCGGGAACGGTGACGTTGCTATCAATCCCCTCCGGAACGATTTCTGCAAGCGCCTGTCTCACGATTTCTCGCATGGAGCTATTAAAGCACATGAAGAAGAAAAACAAAAAGTCCCGTTCCTTTGATTTGAATGGGACTTCGATCAATCACCGTTGCTTCGCTTTTCGCAGAAGCACGCGGTTCAATTGAATTGCGAGCCTCGAGGCGGCACGGAGCGGTTTCTGGAGCTTCCGCGCAATCTCCCCTTCCTTTTTCTTCCCGATTCGCTTCATTGGATACCCTCCTTGGTCAAGTCAGGTCATCGTGACCCGTTCGTCAGTCTCATTCGCGAGATGCTCGCGGCACATCCTGAAATCCCAAACAGCGGGGTTGGGTGTCGCGCGTCGCTCGTCCTGGCACACGACGCACATCACCGACTCATCGTCGGGGAGTGCGCCGATCACAAGGTGGGCGCGCGCCCGTCCCTCAATAGAGAGGGGCTTTCCCATTCGCTTCTGCGCGAGAATGGTGCGAAGCTGTTCACACATCTCCGCGGTCGGTGCTGTTTTTTTCATGGTAGTCTCCGTCAGCACTTCTTCGGGTCGATGCCGAGGTGGCCCGGATTGAACGAATCAACTTTCGGGAGATCTGATTCCAAACGGTAGGAGCGTTTCGTCGCTTGAATTTCCATCGGTTGTGTCCTTTCTGTCTGTCTAGGAGGTCTTCAAAAATTGGATGACGTCATGCGCCGTCGGTTTCGAAAAAAGCTCGTCGACATAGGCGAGAACCGAGAGGCCGCGTGCGGCGGCCTTCGCGGGGAGAAGCGCTTCGATGCGTCCGAGCGCAAATCCGCGTTGTCCTGTCCGCTCACTGAATTTGAGGAACTGCTTTGTGAGCTGTTCCTCTGGGGGAGCGGGATGAGCCTCCTCCCATTTGCGGAGCTTGGTCAAAAAATACTCCCGCATCGCTGGGTCGAGATCAGCCATGAAATTCCCTCGAGGTTTGTGAATGTATGCTACTTTGAAGCTACACCCCGCCCCGGATTTTTGCAATAAATCCACCACCTATGCATAGGTGAGTAATAAAAACGTCCCGCCTCATCAAAAGCGGGACTCTTCCCTGCCGTACCATCAAACTGTTATCTCCTGACTCATGAATCCCGGAGATAGACGTTTCGCCGCCTCGATTCCTGCAATGAACTTATCAGCGGCGCGGAGGCGCCGCTTCAACTCCCTAGCTCCTGCCGGAGACGCAAGAAATTTCGCGATGTCTTCCGGCGTACGGAAACGGAGAACCAGCTTCTTCTCGGTTAGCTTGCCTGCACTCACGTGAGCCCTCTTTGTATGTATTTGATGTGGTGCTGTGCTACCCTAAACCTACGCCATGCCGGAACTCGCTGTCAACCGACGCGCCTCGTTCGACTACGAAATTGCCGAGAAATTCACGGCTGGTATTGTACTTTCCGGCCATGAGGCGAAATCTGCGAAGCAGGGACGGATGGACATCGCGGGAAGCCACGCCCTCTTGCGCGGCGGCGAGGTCTACCTTGTGGGGGCCACCATCCAGTCCTTCCAGCCGGGGAACGCTCCCGCGGGGTACGACGCGACGAGGGTGCGCAAACTGCTACTAAAACGCGATGAGGTGGGGTACCTTACGGGGAAGCTCCGCGCCGGCTTAACGCTCGTGCCGCTCCGGGCCTACACGCACCGCAGTTTCGTGAAGCTCGAGCTCGGCCTCGGCAAGGGACGGAAGAAAGGTGACAAGCGGGAGGTCATCAAAAAGCGGGAGGTTGAGCGAGAAATCCGAAGGCTCGCCGGTTAACTTTTCTGCCCTAGGTTTTAACCTAGGGCAGTTCTTTTCTTTCAAAGAGATCCCGCGCACCGCGGGACTTTGACCCCCTTGCTCAAGTAACGCGGACGAAATTCAAATCGTACCGTTCGACCTCGTCGTGCGACGGAATGTATCCCGTACCGAAAGGGAACTGCAACGCCTGCACCGGAACGCACGAAATCCCATTCAGTTCCGCCGCAGGACCCGGGAGGCGCATTAAAACCCTCCCATCACGTTTCCATCTGAACCACGCTCGTTCAGTTGTTTCTCCCGCTGTCATAGAGTCTCCTCCACCTGTGTTTGTGAATGAACAAAAAGCCCGTGGAGATGGCCGGAGTTGAACCGGCGTCCAAAGGAGCGCGGCTCCATCGTCTACAGGCGTAGATTCCTTACGGAAACGGATGGTTCAGTGATCTGGCGTCCGGCTACCGAACCTGTCTCACCGCACGCGAGTCCCGAATATTACACCGGGCATCCCCTACGAGACCTCGGGGGCCGATGCCCGACTACGCGAAAGCGAGGGCGGGAGCTGCAACCGTTCGGTTGGCAGTTAAACGTTTTTGACCGGATTAACGAGTCAGTCGGCTCGGCCTGCAAATGGAGAGGCGATTCCTCTGTCAAAGCCCGACATCCCCTACACCCGTTCTACACCACCACGCACCGACAATCAAGCATCCGAAACACACGGCTTGACTTCCACCGGCGGGAGCGGTAGAACGGAGGCGGTGCGGGGAACACCCGCGCCGTACATTCACAAACCATCCGGCGGATGCTTGCGGGCGTTCGTGCGGGACCATTCTCCGCGGAGAGTGGGTATCCGTGGCTGCGGCCACAGAAAGGAAGTGTATCGTATGGATCCGAATACGTACTGCGCCACCGTGTGGCGGGCAATTCGCGACAGGCGATGGGAAATTTTCTTGTGCGCGAAGGAAAAATCGCTGGAAGAGCTCGTTTCGTACATCGGGCAGCTCTTCTCAACTGCGGTTGAGGTACACGACGACGAGCGAGCGGGGTTCTACCTCGCCTACCTCTGGAACGCGATGCTCGACGTAGGCCTCGCGGGGTTTCTCTCGGATGACCGTCGGCGCGTTGCATTAAAGACTGACGCCGATTTTGAAGCATTCCAGAAGCGAGCGAATGAAGCCCAAGTTCTCTCCGCGAGACGTCTCATCGGGCTGTACTGGACCATCCCGGAGAGTTTGAGCCAGCGCGCGGACTACCTCGTTCCCGAACAGGCGCACAACCGTGGGGACATAGACCGCCCGACACTCATCGAAACCAAAAGGGCGCTCTGGGCATTAGCTCTCGGAGCTTGCTACGACGCGCGAACACCCGCGGGTAATTCCGACGCAATCTTCCGGAATTTTGTTGATGCCTTCCGCACCTGGAGAACGTTCAACGGCAAGGAATCACGCGACACCCTGATCGACATTCTTCGGAAGGCAACGGGTGAAAACGCGGAAACCATGCACATACTCCGGCACATCAAGATACTGAAGCGTATCGCCGTCGACGAGCACTACCTACGCCTCAGCCACCACGAGCTGCGGTATCTCGCGAAGATCCTTCTCATCGCGTACACGCGGAACACGGACTGCGACAAACTCATCGATGACCTGGAGCGCGCGCAAGCTTTCCGCGTCGCACCGGAAGCAACGAGAGAGCGCATCGAGAGCGCTCTCTGAGCGTCGCGGGCAAACGGATGAGGCTCGGGAGTTCGGAAAGAAACACCGGGACCTCATCATGGGAAAACCGCAGGTGCTCGTGCACACAATGTAACTGCACCGAGCGCTTCACGGACATAAAAAACGAGCCGACCAGTGGTCGGCTCTTTTGTTTCTATGCATGGTCCGGGCGGTCCATGCGCGGTTGCGTACCGAAAAACCTGTGCTACTATAAGGGCATCCAGTATCGCATCAACAACCAAATAACCGCTCCGGAGCTGCGTGTCTTGAGCGACACCGGCGAGAACCTTGGCGTCCTGTCGCGCGAAGAAGCGCTCAAGATCGCCCGGGAAAAGGGGCTCGACCTCATCGAAATCGCGCCGACCGCGAAACCGCCGGTCGCGCGGACGATGGAGTACGACAAATTCCGCTACCAGAAGGAGAAGGAGATAAAGAAACAGCGGCTCCTCCAGAAAACGAAGGAGCTGAAGCACGTCCGCATCACGCCGCGCGCGGCTTTAAACGACCTCGAGGTGCGGGTGAAAAAAACGGAGGAGTTCTTGAGCGAGGGGCACAAGGTTGAGGTCGGCATCTTCCTCCGCGGGCGGGAGAAGGGGAACAAGGCGTGGGGCTTGAAAAAACTCGACGAATTCCTCAAGATGATCAAGCTTCCTTACCAGAAAACGATGGAGCCGCGCTGGGGCGGACGGGGATTCCTGACCCA
The DNA here is from genome assembly GCA_964356055.1 of uncultured Candidatus Saccharibacteria bacterium. GTDB lineage: Bacteria > Patescibacteriota > Minisyncoccia > UBA6257 > GWB1-50-10 > JAUSKB01. The sequence goes on along the minus strand of CAYHFV010000010.1, from coordinate 8,353 downwards.
GATCCAGGGAACCAAGCGATAACCATGACACAGAAAAGCATTTCGAATCGCGTGAAGATCACGCGGCGGGGCAAGGTCCGCCGACGGGCGACCACGCTCGGACACTCGCGCAGCAACAAAACGTCGGTGCAGATGCAGCGGAAGGGCCGCGAGCGCGGCCTCCGGGGCGTCCGCCACACCTTCCTCCAAAAGAACCTCTCCTGATACCATGACCCGCGTCAAACGGGGTGTTCTCGCAACCAAGAAGCGCCGGAAAGTCCTCTCGTACACGAAGGGATTCCGGTGGGGCCGCAAATCGAAGGAGCGAGCCGCGAAAGAGGCGCTCCTCCACAGCTGGAGCCGCTCCTTCAAGGGTCGGAAAGAGAAGAAGCGGCAGTACCGCGCTCTCTGGAACGTGAAGATCAACGCCGCCGTGCGCGCCGAGGGGATGACCTACCACACCTTCATCGCCGCGCTCAAAAAGAAGAAGGTCGCGCTCGACCGTAAGATGCTCGCCCACCTCGCCGAGCACGAACCGGAAACCTTCAAGGAGATCGTCGCCTTCGTCGCCTCCTAACCCCCGCCCGTGCGGGGGTTCACGTTTCTCGGGGATCCCCGGCGGGGGGAGAACATCGTTTGACAACCGATGCCCTCTGCGGTACATTCACACTCTCGGCGGCGCGCGTCGTCGTCGGGGTAGCACCTTTCAAACGGAGGAATGAAATGATCGAATTCCCGACTGGATTCGTGTAAACCAGAGCTCTCTGTGTTTGTGTTGCTCCCTTTGCACCACCGAACTCTCGGAGGTTCTCCGTGCGACCACTCATCCGCAGTCCCACTCACCGGGGCTGCTTTTTTTTACCCCGTTAGAGTTTTACACGAGGATCTAAGTTCCAAAACCAACCGTTGTGGTACAGCAACGTATTTACCTGCACCAGAAATCCGGAGGTAAAACTCTACTCTAACGGGATCTGCCCGAGAGGGCGTACCCGAAGCGCGAGAGGTCGACGCGGCCGTTTCGCACGATAACCCCTTCGAGACGGAGCATCCGCACCTTCGCCGCGGTGCCGCGGGCGAATCCCTCCACCGCCCCGTCTGCGCAGACGACGCGGTGGCAGGGAACCGTCCGTGCGCCTGCCTTGAGCGAAGTCGAAGGGTACGGATTCCGGTGCATCGCGTTCCCGACCGCGCGGGCAGCACGGGGGCATCCCGCAGCCCGGGCGAGCGCGGCGTAGGTCGTGACCCTACCGCGCAGCACCCCGCGGAGGATGCGGTACACGTTTTCGGTGAACGACAAGGGCATAGGCGTGTTTTAAGTTCTGTTTGAGATTGGGGGCGACGAGCATTCGAATTGCATCGCGGTAGAGGAACCATCCGAACCCATCGTGGTGTTCGCCGCGCCGATCGTCCCGGAGAGGGAGCGTGACCCGCGCCTGCCGCGTTTCCGCAAGAAAGTAGGTCACCGTCTTGAAGATGCGCTCCCGGCCGCGCTGGTAGACGAACCGATCGCGAACCTTGAACTGTTCGGTGAACCGGAGTTCTTCCGGCGCAATGCCGGTCTCTTCCTGCACTTCCCGTTGCGCGGCGCCGAGACTTGATTCGCCGTCGAGCTTTCCTTTCGGAAAGTTCCAGTATCGGCCGCCGTGGTAGAGGAGGAGAAACTTCGGTCCCTCGTGCGTCTCGCGGTAGATAATGATCCCCGCCGATATTTCGCGACCGGTCGGCTGCAGCGCGGCTCCGCGAGGCGGCATCGGTCGGCGTCCGGTTCGGTCGTGAAACATCTCAGCGGTGAGGAGTGCGCTCCGGCAACCACACCCCTTTTCGATCCCGGGGAAGGAGATACGGCCGGAGTAGAAGCAGGAGGAAGGATGCCGAGAACGAGAGAATCCCTGCCATGAGGAACAGCGGTGAAAAACCGTAGCGATCCGCCACATACCCACCCACCGCTGCCGAGAGGGCGGTCGCAACCCCGACCGAAAAGACACTCTGCATGCTCCACTCAAAACCGATTCGTCCGCTGTCAACGTGCCGCGTGAAGATGGCGTACCAGCCCGGAACCGCGAGCGCCATAAACACGCCGTAGCACGCCTGGATCACGTAGAGGTGCCACGGGAGCGTCGCGAACAGGTACGCGAACGGCACCAGTCCACTCAAGAGGTATCCCGAAAACATCGCCCAGAAGTCGTCGCGTTCACCGTCCGTCCGATCGAGGAAGCGGGCGATAGGAAGCTGAAGGACCGATTTTGTTATCCAGAACGCCGCCGTCGCAAATCCCGCGACGGCGGCGGAACCTCCCACAATCTGTCCACTGATAAAAATGGCGAAGATCGGTGCGAACGAACCGAAGGCGGAATTATAGAAAAAATCAGTGACGACGAGTGTCCGTACGACGGCGTTTATTCTCATAGTGTTAGGATTCCACGACCTTGAATTCGAATCGGTTCTCCTTAAAGACGAGACTGAGCGTGTTTCCACGGACGATCTCCTTCCGAAGAATCTTCTCTGCAAGGACGCTACGCACCTGCTCAGAGATGACGGCGCGGAGCGGCCGAGCGCCGAAGACGGGGCTATACCCCAGGTCGGCGAGGCGCACCACCGCGCTCTCCTCAATCCTGAGCTCGATGCCGTGCGTTTCTTTGAGCGTTTCTGCGACCTCCCGCACGAGGAACCCCGCGATGATTCTAATCTCCTCGACGCGGAGGCTGCGAAACGCGATGACGTCGGAGAACCGGTTAATGAGCTCCGGCCGGAAGTAGTCGGTCAGCTTCTTCTTCAGGTCTTCGGCGATCTCCTCGTTCGAGCGTCCCCGCTCGATCTCCGCCTTGATGAAATCGGAGTGCGCGTTCGAGGTCGCGATGATGATGGTGTTCGAAAAATCGACCGTGCGTCCCAGGCTGTCGGTCAGCCGTCCGTCGTCGAACACCTGCAGGAACAGGTTCAGGATGTCGGGGTGCGCCTTCTCGAATTCGTCCAGGAGAACGAGTGCGTAGGGGGACCGGAGCACCGCGTCGGTCAACGTCCCCGTGCGCTCGCCGTCGGGCGTTCCGATGAAACGGAAGATGCTCTGTTTGTCCTGGTACTCGCTCATATCGAAGCGGTGCATGAGGTCTTTCGAACCGAACTGGACCGCCGCGAGAATCTTTGCGAGCTCGGTTTTTCCGACGCCGGTCGGCCCCACAAACAGGAAGGTGGCGATGGGACCGCCCTTACGCGTGAGGCCGCTCCGGTACTCTCTGAGCGCACGAGCAACCGCAGAGACCGCCGCATCCTGATCGACGAGGCGTTCGTGAATGATCGATTCGAGGTTCAGAAGCTTCTCGGCCTCGACGGTGTCCGCTTGCTGGATCGGTATCTTGCTCTGCCCTTCGGCGACCGCGATGACGTCGTGCTCGTCGAGCGTCTGCCGTTTCTCGCTCGCGGCGCGGGCGAGCGCCTGCTTCAGGAGATCGACGGCGCTGCCGGGGAGCATCTTGTTCCGGAAGTATCGGTGCGCCACCGCAACCGCCTTTCGCACCGCCCGGAACGTGATGGTGACTCCGAATTCCCGCTCGAGGAGGATGGAGGAATACACGAGGAACCGTACCGCTTCCGCCTCGCTCACCTCCTCCACGTGCACCACCTCGAACTGGTCGAGAAAATCGGTGCGCGGCTCGACAAACTGCTTGAACTCGCGGGGGTACGTTTCTCCGATAACGGGGATGGCCGCATCTTTCACGACGGGGAGCATGAGGTCGATCGCATTCAGCGCTTTCGCCTGCGTCGTCCGGAAAAGATCGTGGGTGTTCGGGATGAAAAGCACGATGTTTCCCGCGAGGAGGATTTCTTCGACGATCTTCTTGATCCGCCCCGAGAGCACATCGGGAGATGCGTTCGCGACGAGGTCGGAAATTTCGAGCGATACGAGCCGCTTGTCAAAGAGGACTGGCGGCACCCGGTCCTTGATCATCCGGAATGCGAGGTGCGAAATGAGGGTCGATTTTCCGGCGCCGGGTTCCCCCACGAGGAGGGCGTTCGGCTTGCCAGGACGCGAAATAATCTGGAGAAGCGTCTCGAATTCCCGCTCGTGACCAACGAGGAGCCCCACTTTTTCAGAGTGCGCGAGGTCAGTGAGGTCGGTCGAATACTGGTCCAAAATCGGCGTCGGGCGGGCGGTCCATGCGCGGTTCATCACGCGGTGCCGCACGATGCGGGGGCGGTGCGCAAACCCGCCAAGGACCGACGGGGGGCGTTTCAACCCTCCCGCGGCGCGGCGCCACTTGCCGAAAATAATCGCCTCCTGAATGTCCTCCGGAGTGATCTCAAAAAGCTCGAGCACTTTCGTCACCTGCGGACGGTGCGCGAGCGAGGCGGCGGCGAAGAGATTCCGGGGCTCGATGAAACGCTCTCCCGTCGCGACCGCGCTCCCGTAGGCGGTTGTCATGAGCGCGGCGATATCGTCGAGCTCGATCGAAGAAGGTGCCGCCGCACGGTCGGCGGAGACGCCGTGGGCACTTTCGAGCAATGCGCCGATCTTCGTCGCGAGGTCGCGCGGGTTGACGCCGAGGCGCGTAAGTGCCTCTCGCACATCGGGGAGCTTCGCGAGGTCGTTAAGGAGAAGGAGATGAAAATCTTCTCCGAGCGCGCGCCCTTTCCGATACGCCCGGTGAAGCACAGAAAAGGTTTTGGAGGTCATCGCTTCGGCGACGTTCACGCGGTCGCCGCGAAGTTCATCGAGCGTTTTTTCTCCCTGCCCGACGTGCAGCGACCGGTCAATGAGAAAAAAGAGGATAAGGAATGAGAACCACCGGAGGCGGTCGATCCCCGAAAAAAAGGAGAGGGTGGCCACCGCGGTGAGGAGGACGTACGTCGAGTATGAGACGAGGCGCACGAGAAATTCGCCCCCGGTCGAAAGGAAAAGGCGGTTGTCCTTGAACGTGAGCGAGGTCATGGTTCAGTCCCGTTAGAAATGCATCTGCGCGGATACACCTGTGCTACAGCCGCATCGGTGGGTTCGTCTATTGATGGTCATACGACGCAAAGCGAAATTTCTAACGGGATCAGCCGAGAACGATCCGGAGAAGAATGAAAGGGGGCGCGAGGAGCCACCCGACGTAAAGCGCCGCGGCGAGCGCGAAGAGGGCAAGGTAGAGAACGCTCGAGAGCGTGAGACGGCCGACGCGAAACAGAAAACCGAGCACGTACCCAATGGTCGAGTAGTCGCCATAGAGCGGCAAAAAAAGGTGGCGGAGCGTCACGCGCCAGGCAAGCGTGTAATCGATCTCCGCGAGCTGATTAATGACGCTATTCCAGTAGATTTTGGCGCTTTTCACGTACCAGTGGCGCATAAAATCCACCACTCGATAGAACAGGCGCCCGGCAAGATACCCGAGTGCAAAATGCATCCCTCTCATTATACCCCAACCACATCCCGCCGGGAGGCGTGATGCTTAGAGGAGCTTCTCTTGCGTCTCGTGAGGCGGCGTTCCTCGTCCCACCCCGCCGGCATCGGGAACCGACTCGATCGGGGTTTCGAGACACTTCTTCACCACCGCGGGAAGCTTCCGGAACGCGTCCCGGAGCGCTTCGAGCGTCCCCGTGCCCCGAAGCGCGGCGGCGGGGTGAAAGAGCGGGTAGACAAACCAGGCGCCGGACCGAAAAAGTTTTCCCTGGTCGCGGCTGATTTTCGCCGCCGGGAGGAAGTAGATCATCGAGAAGCGGCCGAGCGGGGCAATGACCGTCGGGCGGATGAGTTCGATCTGGCGCTCGAGGTATGGCTGGTACGTCGCGATCTCCTCGGGGAGCGGGTCGCGGTTTCCGGGCGGGCGGCGCTTCACGATGTTTGTGATGTAGACGTCCTCGCGCCTCCACCCGATCTCTTCTATGAGCTTGTCGAGGAGCCCTCCGGCGCGCCCGACGAACGGGCGCCCGAGTTCGTCTTCGCGCGCACCGGGCGCCTCGCCTATGAAAAGCACCGCGCAATCAGGACTCCCCTCGCCGAAGACGAGGTTCGCCCCCTGGAGCGGGAGGGTCGGGTCGCGTGCGATTTCCTCTTCCAGTTTCGCGAGCGCTTCCGATTTCGTCATGGGGTCATTATATACCACGTGCCGCTTGTCTTGTGGTAGCGCGGGAGTATCATAGCGTTAGATCCTTTGTAGCACACTAACATTCAGGAGGGTTCATGAAAAAGAGCGACTGGGGCATCGAGATCACGGGGGTTAAAAACGGTTTTCTTGTGAAAGATAACAACGGGAATACTGTGGTTATTGAAGAGGAGGGGGATGATGATCTGTCAGCAGCGGAGAAATTACTCTGGGAGATCATCAATTTTTTCAACCTGGGAGGATCGAGGCACGACCGCGAACAGATCCTGGTGGTGAGGAAGATGGGCGACAAGTACTCGCCCCAAAAAGGCGAGAGGGTGGTGAAGGAATCCTACTCCAGGGTTGTGGGAAGAAAAAAGAAGTAAGAGGACACGCGTCCTCTTTTTGTTCTTGCGGGCGCTCTAAGATAGTGACACACCGGTACCCTGTCTTGTCTCCTTGTACTCTCGCTGCGGCGGGTGTATAGGATGAGCAGTATCTCATCATACTGAGAGGTGCGTCATGAACCGATTTCTGCGAGTGGGCGGCATCGGCGCCATGCTCGCCGCCTTTGCGCCGCGAGCCGCGGGGCAGACCGAGCTGGAACTGCGATACTTCTTCGTTCCCGTCAGAGTGACTAACGTACCGTCGGAGGTGAGACTCGTTCCGGTCCATTCCGACGATGCCGCGTTCACAATGAACAACGGGATCATCGAACGGGAACGGTACGCAACAAACCACGTTGCGCTTCTGTCGGTCACTAATTGGTGGGAATGCTCCGATGGAGTCTATCTCCGTTTCGGTTTTTCGATTTTCACCCTCCCCGCATTTTCGGATGCGGAATTGAGGAATTACACCACCGCTCCAGGAACACAGCTCAGGGGACCGGGTGCGCGCTTCACCTTTTGCGCCATCGCGCCACGGGGAATCTTCGGAACGTTTCTCAAAGACTACCGCGTGGTGATCGATCTAGTGCCGGCAATCGCCATCAGTCACTTCCTCAATCGGGAACGAACAACGAGCGTCGAGGCGTCGTTCCACTTCTGGTCGTATCGTTTCTTTACCGGATGGGAACGGCACGGCGCGCCGCAGCGGGTGGTGCGAGAAGCGTACACGCTCGGGTACAGCGTACCGCTCACCTTCGCGTTCCGGTGGCGATGGTTCATGGGAGGCATCACCTTCCCGAACGTCATTCCAACGCGGACGGCGCGATCATTCGGCCTCGTGGCAACGCCGGTCGCTTTAACCTTCGCCTTCTCGTTCGAATCATACGTTGAACCCTCACCCTAGAAAGAAATAGTGGGCGTATGAACAATTCCGCACATTATGCGGAATTTTTGTGCCCTCAAGAGGAAGTGAACAAAATTCCGCCCGGCGGAATTTTCTAAAACCCATCAGTTTTAGTATTTCCGCGAGGGGGAAATTCCCGTTTCCCTGACCAAAAAACTTGACAGAATAGCATCTTTATGCTAAGTTGTTTTTAGTAACTCACAATAGATCACTAACATGCGGAGGTGTTATGCAAACCGATGTGGTAAGTTGGATTTTCGCATTCCTCTTTCTCGGACTTTTTTCCTTTATCGCCGCGTTCTTCGGGACGCGGAAAACCCTTCCTACCGTAAACAAGGTTGCTGCGATTTCCGTGTCTGCAATCTTGTTCTGCATCACGGCGGTCACTGTTGTTAGGGTTGTTGAAAGTACAATTCGATCGATCTCGAACGATGCGAGGCGAGAAGGAATTTCGTACCGAAAGGTTGAACAGCTACTCGATAACCGATGGCTGCTCACGGCAGGATGGTATGAGGTTGTCGAACCGCCGTTCGCTTATCCAATATTTTCCAATTTCGGCGACACCCTAGAATATGTTTCGCTCGCTGTTCGCGTTGATGGTGTTGGACCACTTGAGGTCGCGTTTCCAATAGCGAGTTGGAAATTGGTACCGCCGAGACCAGAAGTAAAATGGCTCGGAGAACGGTGGACGCTGGTAAGTCTCCCGCAACCGCAGCCGAAAGCCATTCGTCTCGAAAGGTATGAGGGTCGCGAGTATGGATACGAGCCGCGCGTGGTGGAGGCTCGAATGTAAGGAAAGGAAAATGGTCTTTATAGAGCGCACGACCTACGGGTACGGCGCTTTTTGTTATGCAAAGGCGGTTCTAACCCTTCGGCTCGCTTGGTTCGACTGCGCTCACCACAGGCCGCTCGCTCAGGACTTACAGCACACCCCCACACCTGCGTCTGGCCAACCGCGAGGCGCGCCTTGCCGCGCCGAGCGGAGAGGATTTGTCGGGGGGAAATGCTTGGGCGGCGCTTTGCGC
>CAYHFV010000009.1:0-16410 GCA_964356055.1 uncultured Candidatus Saccharibacteria bacterium | reverse complement strand
CGACCGCGGTGGCGTTCGCCGCGGCGAGGCGGAGCGCGTACGAAATATCGTTCTTCTCCACCAATCCGGCAACGAACCCCGCGCCGAACGCATCTCCCGCACCCGTGCGGTCCACAAGCTTCTTCTCGCGAAAAATGCCCGCGGTGTAAAGGTATTTCCCATCGGAGACGAGCGACCCGCGCGCGCCGTCGGTCATCACCGCAATACCGGGGACCAACCCGTCGAGCTGTTTGAAGATGCCGCGCGCATTCCGATACTCGACGCCCGTAAGATACGAAGCCTCCTCGCGGTTTACAATGACCACGTCGAGCGTTGCGAGAAGCGGCTTCAATTTTTCCTTTCCGAGCGCGAGGTACGTTTTCGAAGGGTTCATTGCGAGGCGCGTCCCGCGCGACTTGAGGTGCGCGACGATTTTCATGAGGACGGCGAGCGGGATGCCTCCGGGAACCAGGTATGCCCACCGTGCGGCAAGTTTCCGGAACGGGACTTCGCGGGCCTCCATTCCTCCGGACGCCCCTCGGTAGGTGAGGATCGTCCGCTCACCGCCCGGAGTGAGGAGTATCGTCGAGTGCGCCGTTTTCTCCGTGCGGCTCGCGACCGGGATCACCCGTATGCGTTCGCGGGCGAGCGACCGCGCGATCGCCGAACCATTCTCATCGTCACCGAGCCGAACGAGCACTCCCGTCGTGAGTCCCTGCCGCGCAAACGTGACGGCCGCATTCGCGGCGCCGCCGCCGACCGTCACCATCGGCTCTCCCACATCGATTTTCGCGCCGAGCGCAAAACATTGCGCTTCGCCTGTTTTGAAGCCAAGTTTCTCGAGGTGTTTCGGATCATGGAGCACCTTAAAGAGGGGGCTCGTGAGAAACGTATCCCGAGTCGCCGTTCCTATCGTGAGGACGCTGAACATTGTTCCTATTCTACCACAATTTCAGCCTCCGCACGAATTTTGCACGCGAGCCACCTACGTCCGTCCCAGCACTGTTCGTACCGCCGCACCGATGCGTACGGACCCCATACCGTACTTCTCAATGAGCGTGCCGGGCGATCCCGATTCACCGAAGACATCCTGCATGCCGATGAATTCCATCGGAAGCGGTCGGCGGCGGGCGAGGAGTTCCGCGATCGCGCCGCCGAGCCCTCCCGCCACCTGATGCTCTTCAATAACCACGAGGGCGCCGACCCGTTCCGTAATAGAGAGGAGCTTTCGCTCGTCGAGCGGCTTTACGGTGTGACAATTCACCACCACCGTCCCGATCCCCTCCTCTTCGAGCGCGTGTGCCGCAACGAGTGCCTGGTAGAGGAGCGGTCCGCAGGCGACGAGAGCGACCCGCGGCTTTTTCGACTGCCAGAAGACCTCGGCTTTCCCCGGCGTGAACGGCGACTCCTTCGTCGTGATCACGGGCGATTTTTCGCGCGCGAATCGCAGGTATACCGGCCCCCACAGTCCGGCGGCGGCGACGGTCGCCTTCCGCGCCTCCTCGGCGTCGCAGGGCACGATGACCCGCATGTTCGGCAATACCCGCATCATTGCGATATCTTCAGTCGCTTGGTGGGTGGCGCCGTCGGGGCCTACCGAAACTCCCGCGTGGTGCCCCGCGATCTTCACGTTCGCATCGTTGTAGGCGATCGTCGTCCGAATCTGCTCCCAATTCCTCCCCGGCGAAAAAGTCGCGTAGGAGGCGATGAACGGTATTTTCCCCGACACGCCGAGGCCGGCGGCGATCGTCGCCATGTTCTGCTCGGCAACACCGCATTCAAAGAACCGCTTCGGGAACGCGCGGGCGAACGCCTCGCACCGCGTGGATTCCGCAAGGTCCGCACAGAGCACGACCACGTTTTCGTTCCTCTCCCCCGCCAAAACCAAACCATCGCCGTAGCCATCGCGAGTCGGTTTCATCTCGACATCACTATCGAATAATCTAGGATTTAGATTCGCTTGAGGGTTTAGCATAAAATTTCGTCCCGATTTTGTATCCCGCTTGGCGGGATCTACAAAATCGAGGATCCGCGATTTCTTAAATTTATAGAAATCGGGAGATTTAATTTTGCTTCTGAATTAAGCATAAACTCTTTATAATGGGGCGGACGTGTCAGTAAAATTATAGGTGTAGCATTGATAAAACGTTAAACCTCGAACTTTTTGTCCCTCACGAAAAACGGGAGAAAGATCCTTTTTGTCGCAACCTAAAAGATAATAAGCTGCGATAATAGCCGAAACCAAAAATAAAACAATAATAAGTATTTTTATTATCACCTTACTCATGCTCCGATTGAATGTGCTTCCCGAGCGTCCGCAGTTCGGCGAGCGCCTCGCGCGCCTCTTCCGCATTCGGGGTCTTCCCGTGCCACTCGTACCTGCGTTCCATGAACCGCACCCCCTTTCCGGGGATGGTGTGCGCGATGATGACCGTGGGGCGCTCATAGAGCGCCTCCGCCTCGGAGATCGCCGAGACGAACTGCGCCAGATTATGGCCGTCCACCTCGAGCACGTGCCAGTTGAACGCCTCATACTTCGCGCGGAGGGGTTCCAACGGCATCACTGCTTCAGTGAACCCGTCGATCTGAATATTGTTGCGGTCGACCACGACCGTGAGGTTCGAGAGTCGCTCACGCCCCGCGAACATGACCGCTTCCCAGAGATTCCCCTCTTGGTGCTCGCCGTCCGAGGTGAGGCAGTAGACGCGGTATTTTTTTCCATCGAGCCGGGAGGCGAGCGCCATCCCAATCGCCTGCGACATCCCGGACCCCAAGGGGCCCGAGGTCGTTTCGATCCCCGGGAGCGTCCCGCGGTGGGGGTGTCCCTGCAAACGGGTGCTGAGCTTCCGGAGGGTTTTGAGCTCCTCGCGGGGAAAATATCCGGCGTGCGCGAGCGTCACATAGAGCACCGGGCAGATATGGCCGTTCGAAAGGACGAGGCGGTCGCGGTCAGGCCAGGTCGGCACATCGGGCCGGTGGCGCAAAATATGGAAATAAAAGGCGGTTACGATGTCCGCCATACCAAGCGGGCCCGCCGAGTGGCCGCTCCCCGCCTCAAGGAGCATGGTGATGAGGTCCTCGCGAATCCGGTTCGCGAGCGCTTCGAGGTACTTCAATTTCTTTTCGTGGAGCGGTTCCATCCCGTTAGAAATTTACACCGGATCCCGAATCATAGAATCGATGGTTTAGGTATAACGTAGGTTTCATAGGTATTCACCTCTCGCATAAATTTCTAACGGGATTCCATCGCTGCATCAAGTATACCACGGCGGTGGCCCGCGCTACGCGGCGGTCAGTTTCTCGAACGCTGCCCGGGGGTCGGGGCTCTTAAAAATGTACGATGCGGAGAGCGCAATGTCGGCGACCCCACGGACGAGGCGGATCGTCTGGGCGTTGATGCCGCCGTCGACCTCGATCTCAAGCCCGGGGAACCGCTCACGGAGCATTCGGATCTTCTCGAGCACCGCGGGATCGAACGGTTGCCCGGAGTACCCCGGCGGCACCGCAAGGATGAGCACCGACGAGGTCGGGGTGAGGTACGGGAACAGGTCCTCCACCGGCGTCTCGACCTTCGTGCCCAGTACAATCACGCGGTCGGGATACCGTTCCACGATCCATTTGTTCGAGAGCGCTTCCCAATGGACCACCGCGCGATCGGCGCCGGAGTCGAACCAGAGCGGCAGGGCGCGCTCCGGCGCCTCCACCATAAGATGCATCTCGATTTTCAGTTCCGGGTATGCCGCACGCACCGCGCCGAACTCTTCGGGACTTCCTCCCGCTACGACCGGCGTGAAGCGACCGTCGGAGACATCAATGTGAACCCACGGAGAGAACGCCGCGGCGATCTTCAGGTGCGCGGCGACCACTCCGACGTCCGAACCGTTGATCGCGGGAATAACGCGCATCCCGTTAGAAACGCAACTCTGGAGATACGCCGACACCGTATCTACTGCGATGGAAATGGGTTTCGTTGGACATGGGATACCGAGTAAAGTTTCTAACGGGACGCATTGATGGGTCAGAGAACGTCTTTAACTTCCTCGTCGCCGAGTCCCAGCTCCCGGCGCTGCCGAATGTCCGCGAGCGCTTCCTCCCGAACCTCCTGGCGAAGCTCCTCCTCGATCATCGAGATCCGTTCGATGCGGCGATGGAACCGTTCGTCGCCCCCGGGGGGCGTCTGGAGCCACGTGATCACGATCTTCTTCGCGACGTCCGGCTCGATATAGGACGCGGCAAGGCAGAGCACATTCACATCGTCGTCGTTCTTGAGGTCAAACGCGTGGTCGGGGGTCATGGCGACCGCGGCGCGGACATTCACGAACTTGTTTGCGGTGATCGCGACCCCGGCACCCGAGCCGCAGATGAGCACGCCGCGCGCCTGCTCGAAATCCCCACTCACCTTTTCCGCGCCGCGCCGGGCGTTGTGGGGATAATCGTCTCCCTCGTCGTAGGCGGCGCTCCCGAGGTCCACGACCGGGTAGCCCGCATCCGCGAGCACCCGCTTTACGGTCTCTTTGAGCTGGAACCCGCGATGGTCGGCACCGACGTAGATGAGCATCGAAAGAGTGGCTACCGCGCTTCGGTGCTCCCCAGGAGCGCGCGCGCCGCTAACTGGATGTGTTTCAGAAGCGTCGAAACGTACCCCGCGTCGTTTCGCTCATACAAAACTCCCTCACCACCCTCGGTTTTGAGTTCCGCCAGCTGGCGGATTCCGACACGCCTGCCTGCCAGCAGGCAGGGGGAAACGCTTCGCTTTTCCCCGACCCCCTTTCGCACGGGATATGTCTGCGTGGAAAGAATCATAATGCCTTTGCTGCCGCCAAGACGTGTTTTACTAATGTTGCGACGTATCCCGCCTCGTTGTCGTACCACGCGAGGACCTTCACCAGGTCTAGGTCGACGACCTTGGTGAAGCCGAGATCCACAATCGAGGCGTACGGTTCCCCCACGATGTCCGAGGAGACCAGCGGTTCGTCGGTCGTCGAGAGGAGCCCCTTCCACCGGGGGGAGGCGGCCGCCTTCCGGAGAATATCATTCACCTCCTCGACGGAGGTTGCGCGCTTCGCAACAAACGTGATATCCGCGATAGAGCCGGTCACCAGCGGGATGCGCATCGCGATGCCGTCGAACTTTCCCTCGAGTTCGGGGATCGCGCGGGCGAGGGCGATCGCCGCGCCGGTCGATGAGGGGGCGATGTTCTGCGCCGCCGCCCGTCCCCGTCGGTAATCCTTTCCACGGGTCGGTCCGTCAACGATGCTCTGCGTCGCCGTGTAAGCGTGCGCGGTGTTCAAGATCGCTTTCCTGATGCCGGGGTTTTCCGCGAGGACTTGGATCACCGGTGCGGCGGCATTCGTCGTGCACGAGGCGTTCGAGGTCATCGAGACTCCCTTGAGCTCGGCGTCATTCACTCCCATCAAAATGGTTCGGCCGAGCGTTCCGTCCGCGTCCTTCGCCGGCGCCGTGATGACGACCCGCTTCGCGCCGGAGGCGAGGTGCACCCGTGCGCTCTCGTACGATTCGAACATGCCCGTCGACTCGACGACGATATCCACCTTGAGTTTCTTCCACGGAAGCTTCGCCGGGTCCCTCTCTTGGAGAAAACCGATCGTCGCCCCTCCGACCACGAGCGTGTCTCCTTCCACGCGGACCTTCTTCCCGAACCGTCCATAGACCGTGTCGTACCGCAGGAGATACGCGAGATTTTCGATATCACCCAGGTCGTTTATCGCGACCATTCTAAGCGACGGTTCGTCGAGTACCCGCCTGAAAAACAAACGCCCAATTCTGCCGAAGCCGTTGATGGCAATGTTCGTCATACTTTTATTATACCCCGTTGGAAGTCCCATTCGCCAACAGGGTATCTGTTTCTCAAGGGGAAAAAGTACAAGAGAGCCTCGTTACTTATTGGCCTGAAGACCAGAGTTTCCGGGAATAACGGAGATAAAATAACTTCTAACGGGGTTATACACCACCCCCCCCGCTCGCTTCCCCGCTTCGTTCCTTTCATTCGATGATCGCGGTCACCCCGTCGCCCACCCGTATCCCCGCCTCTTGCGCGCGCCCTGCGGCGATTTCAAGAACGCGGTCGACGGGCACGGGCGGAAAATAGAGGGTGCGCGCGCTGTCGGGTAGGTCGCCTTCCGGGACGGCGCGCTCGACGACTCCCACGACCGTATCTCCCGCGATCCAGACGATATCAACGGGAATGAGCATTCCCTTCATCCAAAACGCGTGCCGCTCGGGCGTTTCGAACACGAAGAGGAGTCCTTCGTCAGGCCCGAGATGTTCCCGACCCATAAGCCCCCGCTCCCGCGCCGCGGGGTTCGCCGCGAGCTCGACGCGGAACGTTTCGCCGCGGATCACCACCGCCGTGCGTGGAGGGAGCGGGGGGACCGCCGACTCCGGCACCGCCGTGAGCGCCATACCGATAAGGACGAGTACCCCTCCCCCCGCGACCCACCGCCAAAAATGCCGTACCATAAGTTCCTATTATACCCCGTGAGAGGTTATTTCCCTCGTGCGCCCCTCTTGAGAAGCGGGCACCCTGTTGGCGGCCGAAAAACAAAAAACCCCGACATCTGCCAGTTGGCGGAGTCGGGGCCGGATATTGGCGGGAGGCAAGGGAACGCGAACCCCTCCTCTAAAGGTTCGTATTCCCGCATCCGAAGCGGATGGCCTCCCTTTTTCTAGCGGGAAAGTGGATTTGAACCACCGACGCGCTCCGTGGCACAGAGCTGCTCTAACCGGACTGAGCTACTCCCGCAATGAACTGATGGAGAGTGTATCGTGGCTCTCATTGCCCTGTCAAGGCTGCAAAAAAACGAGGGGTATGTCCCCTCGTTTCATCTGGATCTTTCTCGCGGTTCGTCACCGCTTACCAATGTTCCGCTCCGCGGCGCATAGGCGGAGATCACATCGTCCTTATCCTGAAAACAGATTACGGCAATCTCGCCGCTCTCCCGATCGTAGAAGAGCCCGAACGATCGCACCGGTCCCTCAGCCGCGATACACATAATCATAAATTGCGGAATCGGGGTACCGGCGTTTGAGGTCACCGACATCAGAGAAACACGATAGAACGCGAAGGGGGCAAGCGACCGCTCGAGATCTGGGTACCGCCCCATTTCCACGCCGACCGCATGGTCGAATGTTAGATCCTCACTGAAGACGAGCTTCACATCCGGCCTCTCCGGCGTTTCCGGATCGTCAAGAAATATTTCCCGAGATCGCTCAAGGAATTCGATTGATTGAGGCTGGGACATCGAACGGGGAAACTGGAAATTGAACCGCGCGAGCTCGCGGACCACGAGTGGAATATTGCGCTCCTCGTCCTGTGTAAACCCCGTTAGAAGCTCACGCGGGGCATTAAACCCCGCGTTCGCTAAGGCTACTCGGCATTCATCCCCACGGCAAGCCGCGGGGCATTTTGCTTCTAACGGGGTAAACGGAACCGAGGCGCACCCGCTCGCGAGGAGCGCCGCGTACACCACTAGAATCGCTTTCATGATTTCCTCCTATGGCAGTTCGGGAATATACCGCTCGTACACGCGGGTCCCATCCGGCTTTCGGACGACCCAAAACCGCTGCGGCCACATCGGCGGCTCTTCGCGCAAGCGGTACCACCGCGGCTCGCCGTCGAGGTCCTTCATGACGCACACGGCGAACCCTCCCGTCCGGTCGAGCCGACACGACGCAGTCGCCTTGTAGACGACTCCCACCTTCAGCCGGAACAGCCCCGCGTCGGACGCGAGGTGCCCGAAGCCGAAAAGGTAGAGGATGTACGCGGCAAAGACACCGGACACGAACGCGAGAGGGAGGAACACGAGCAATAGACCGAAGCCGTTCGCGATCCGGAGCGTCGCACCCGCAATGCAAGCAACAAATACAACAATAAAAAAGAACAGTAAAAAACCCGCGAGCTTCATGGCGCTCTCCTTATTTTTGATTTGAAAAAGCGACTCTCCCCATCTTCCTCCCCTGCCCCCGAAATATCAAGCCACTTCCCGCTACGGCGTTGCGGAGCCCTCCGGCGTCGGAACGTCAGCGACCGTGAACGAGGCGCCATCCCAGGAGGCGCGGACGTAGCTCTTCCCGGCAGGAATCTCCGTCCACGCCACGGAATCCACTACCGTGCCGGACGCGTCGTAAAGGAGTAATACGTCATCGTCATATGCAAGAGAACTGGACTTTGGCCATGAAATGTCCGGAGAAACGCTTCCCTGGTATCCTTCAATATCCACGAGGAGAAAATATCCTCCGGCTTGTATTGATTTCCCAGAAAAGTGGCTCGCGGCGACGAATGTATCAGGTTCGGAAACACTCGATGCTTTCCTTTTTATACTCCAGCCGGTCAGGTCCTGTGCCGCTGTACCCACATTGTAGAGCTCAATAAATTCATCGTTCACGTTTCCGTCTCGCCCCGCCATGACCTCCGAAATGAGCACGTGAGAGTTCCCGGGTGAGGGCGGCGGCGAGGGCGCGGGAGGTGGCGGTGGTGGCGTTCCGCTCCCCGGCGGCGTGTACAACGGATTCGGCTCGGAGTTCACGGTGTGCGCGGCGTCCCGTAGATCGCCCCGCCAGGGATGTACCCGTACGTGTGCCAGGAGAGGTCCGCCGAGCGCTCCGCACTCCGGTAGTCGGGTGCGGCGGTCCCGGCGGGCCAGGACGTGCCCGCAACGACCTCGTCCACGAGCCGGCAGGAGGCATCGAAGAGGCGGAGCGATTCGTCGTTGTTCTTCACCGCGCCGGTGAAGAACGCGTCGGCGGGGACCGTGGGAACCGCGGTATCGTCCGTCCGCTCGAGGAGGAGGTACCCGCCCGGGGCGATCGCCGCCCCCGCTCCGAACACGAACCGGAGCGTCCGCGCCTTGTTCAAAAGCTGCCACCTCTCGAGCGGTACCGATGTTACGGGCGCCGGGTTCCGGAGCTCCACCCACTCATCGGCGGTCGTGAGACTCCCCGTCCCCGCCCACGCCACTTCGTTCAAAAGCACGGCGTAGGACGGCGCGGGAAGGTTATCCTGCGCGCAGAGGGGTGGTTCGACTTCACTTGCCACAGGCGGTTCGAACGGCGACGTTCCCGTTGATACAACAGCGGGGGTTGCCGCGACCGCCGGCGGCATCGGAACGGCGGTCGGCCTCGAATTCGGTGTGCCGGGCGTCCCGCCCCGCGCCGCAGCCGTGTGCCACGCAAACGTCGCGAGATCGCGCTCCATGGTTCGCTTCAAGGCGTTGTCGCCCGCAGGCCAGGTCGGCGCGGCCGCCGCCTCGTCGACTAACGTGCACTCCGCATCGTAAAGACGGAGCGACTCATCCGAGTTTCGAAGGCTTCCTTCATAGAGAAGGTCCGCGGACTGCGGCGTCGCCGCTTCCTTCCGTTCCAAGAAATAAAAACCGCGAGGAGCTATCTTCGCTCCGTTTGGAATAACGATGTCAATCTGGAGGTCCCGGTCGCGGAGCCGCCACCCGGAGACATCGGCCGGCGCGTCGCCCGTGTTCGCGAGCTCGATCCACTCGTTCTGCGCACTCCCCTCCGTGCCCATCCAGGCAACTTCAGAGAGAACGACGCGGTCGCGGATGAGGACCGAGGAGGTCGGTGTGCACGGGGGCGCCGGGGTGGTGCCTGACGGCGCACCGCTCCTCTCGCGATCGTCGAATGTAATCTCGAGCACCGGCTCGCGGCGACTGAAGGTTTCGCGGACCGCATCAATGAAACTTCCCGCGAACTCACTCCGTCCCAGAGAAACAACGCGCCCCAAGAGAAACCCGCCGCCCACAAAGACAATTACCGCAACCGCGGCAATGAGCAGCGGAACACCAGCGATACCGTCCCGCGAATCAGCGGCACTGTCCGACACCGGTCGAACAGGATCGTTCATACACTGACAGGGTATCGCCGTGCGTACGGGAGGTCAATGCTACCCACTGCGGCGCGGGTTCCACGCGCACTCCCCCAGCCAACCAACGCTGCCGGCGTACCGAAACTGCTACGGTGCCGACGAGAAACTAACTGTTCTCACTAGTGACACGTCAGAAAAGTGTTTGGTCCTTTCCCGACGCAGGTCGTACACTGATTGTCGATGAAGTAGCCCTCGATATTGAAGGGGGCGGCGAGCGCCTCCGGAACCGCGCGCTTCAGAAAATCAGCGAGGGGACGGAAGAGGGGGGGGGCCGAGCCCTGACTCCCGCCGACGACACACTCCACAACCGCGGCCGCCTGTTCCTCTCCGCAGTTCGCATTGGTCACACCGTACTCCACACCACCCATCGTAAATTGATAGAAACTCATGAAAACCAACCCCCACGAACACTGATTCGTAGCCCTATCCCGCGCGTAGAGCACGGAGAAGAGCCGGTTCGGCTGAAGGGCGATGAGGGGGAGGATCTGCCAAATGGCAAAGGGAGTAGAGGTCACAACCGACAGGCCCTCGGGAACACCCGAGCAGTTGTAGTCGAAACTCAAGTCGCCGCGGTGCGCCGAGAAGTAGTTCGGCTGCCCCGGGTAAGCGCTTGCCGCATTTGTCCCCGCGTCGTAGCAGTCAACGCTCCAGGTATCAATGTTCTGGTTCAACTGCCCCGTGTAGTCCCGAATCGCGCGGACGCGCGTGTACCACCGTTCGGACGCGCCGCCGTCAAAGTACCTCCCGTTTCCGTCCCCTCCGTCTTGAAACACGTACCGCTGGATATTCGACGCGTACATGTCGCCGTCCTGGTCGTCGTAGTAGAGGTACCCCTCTTGGATGGTCGCACCGGAATTAACGGCAATGGAAGCATTTACCGAAAATTCGATGGAGCTCCCTGAATTAAACACGAACCTCGATCCTCCCACGCCTCCCACGAGTACTACCTGAACGCCCGGATTCAACACCGCTCGTCCGGTTCCGTCAAAGCCCTCTACACTCCCCGCCTGTGCTGCACAGTTATTTTGTAAGACACCAAGGGGGGTGAACTCACAGTCGGGATCCGACCACGCCATCACATTCGTGGCACGCTCTCCATTACTCCCCTCCGCAATGAACGTTGTCCGGTAGGTCTTCGTGTGCGTGTCGTGCACCACCCACTCCCCCTCGTAGGTGTACTCGGCCTCGCCTTCGGCTTCGGCGCGGCGCACTAACGTTTCAACGACGGATTTCACGGAGAGCTGGTCCGACGCGTCATTCAGTATCAGCTTGCCGCTCTCGTCTACAAGATACGGCCGTTGCTCGAGTTCCTCACGCGCGAGCGCTTTTGTTCCGGTTAACGTAAGAGGCACCACGTCTTTCCCCGCGTCGTGCTCGATCTCCGCAACGACAGATTTCGGCTGCGCACGGTCCACCACCACCACCTTCATCCGCTGGGTCTCCCCCACTTTCACGTCGAGCGGGTCTATCACGCCGGAGAGGAAGCGCGGGTAGAGCTTC
Source organism: uncultured Candidatus Saccharibacteria bacterium (assembly GCA_964356055.1). Classification (GTDB taxonomy): domain Bacteria; phylum Patescibacteriota; class Minisyncoccia; order UBA6257; family GWB1-50-10; genus JAUSKB01. The sequence continues at coordinate 5,033 of CAYHFV010000009.1, read as the reverse complement.
GGGTTCGAGGAGACGTTGAACACGAACTCGCCTGCGGGCACGGACCACTTCTCGCCCTTCGCATTCACATAGGTGGCAGGAGTCGGCGCCTGTTGATTTGTCAAACTCACCGCCGGAAAAGAGCCACGGGGGAGCTCACTGCCATACCAGAGAAAGAGACCGGAGACGGCGAGTGCGATGAGCACCAGAACCACGGCGACATTCCACTCCGAAAGCGGTTCCTTCATACACGTTTACTATACCACACCCCATCCTCCCGCGTCTTGTAAAATAACGAATGGAGTGATATAATCAGGGTAGCTAACTGACATCATTCATACATACCTTGGAGGATTGAGATGAAAGTGATTCTTGTTTTTGCAGCGAGCGTTCTTATGGGAACGCTCGCGCCTGCGCAGACGCCAACGATCGTGTGGCAACAGAACTTTACCTTTGGAGGTCGGTACGACGTCCCTATCGGAATCACACCCTCGACTACCGGTTTCTACGTGAACGGGTGGTCCGAGAGCACGACTGACATTCGATCGGCACTCACAACTTTTTCCGCCGATGGAATTCAGGGATGGGTGATTCTCGACAGTCCCGATACGTGGTCGTTTTCGGGACAGCTCGCCGCGCTCTCCGCAGACAACGCGGTCATCTGGTACGCCGGCAGAACCATCGGGTACAATCCAGCCTGGATTATCAAAACGAGCGCGGCGGGAGGGGAAATCTGGCGAATACCGGTTGATCGGCTGATGTACCTCGGGAACTACACCGACACAAGCTTTGTGGCGGTGCTCTCGGGGAGCAACCCCATCGCGTTTATCTACAATCGCAATGGGGTAGTGACGCGGCAGTTCCCGCTCGGGGGGGTCGCGAACGGTATCGTGACCATCCGAACCCTCGGTTCGTCCCTGTGGATCGGATCAACCTTCCCGGGCGGCGTCGTCTCCTCCCAGAGCTACGCGGTCGCAAAGTACGACCTCACGACGGGGCAGCGCGAGTGGCGGCGCGAGTTTGTGGATGCCACACTCGGCTACTTTGACCTGGACCGTTCAAACGGCGACGTTGCGGTCGGCGGGACAAAGCTCGTGAACGAGCCAGGCGGACTCCTGAAGTACTTCCTTGCCCGCGTGGACGCGGGGAGCGGCCTCGTCTGGCAGCGGGAGTGGTTCGGGCGAACAACGTACCAGGCAAACTACGCGAACTGGTGCAACTCCGTTTCGATCGCCGGAAGCGGCGCCTCGAAACAGTTCGTGCTCCTCGGCTCGGTTGAGCGGAGCGACACCGGGAGCACCCCGAACGACAACGCGTACGCCACTGGGCGCTGGGCTTCGAACGGCGACTCGATCTGGGCCATCGAACGAACCGGCGGGTCGCTCACGCGGTTCACCGGATCCCTCGGTCGTCCGAATCGGGAACTCTACCTCACGCAGCACACGTATAGTTCCCAGGGGAACGTCGGAGCATTCTGGAAACTCATCGTTCCGACGCTCTCCGTGAAAGAGCTCCCGGGCCTGCCGGAGTCGTTCCGGCTCGACCAGAACTACCCGAACCCGTTCAATCCGTCAACGGTTATACGGTTCGAGGTTTTGAGCTCGAAGTTCGTAATGCTCAAGGTGTACAACTCGATCGGGCAAGAGGTGGCGACGCTCGTGAACGAGAAACTGAACGCCGGGAAATACGAGGCGACGTGGGATGCGCGCGGAATACCGAGCGGCACCTATTTCTATCGCCTGATGAGCGACGAGTTCGTCCAGACGAAAAAGATGGTGCTTCTGAAATAACGAAACGCCCATGCTATGCATGGGCGTTTTTTGCTTTCCGGGGGACGGCGACGCGCTCCTCACGGCTCGAAGAGAGCGCCGATCGCCTGCGAACACCGCAGCCGCCTCCCCGCCGCCGTCGTTAGATTGAACGAGACGGTGGCGGTGGCGAGTGCGCCGCGCTCCTTCCACGCCTGGAGTTCATCGAGGCGCGCGGAGAAGAACTCCGCGGTGCCGTCCGCAAGAACACGGACCATCGGGGCGCGAGAGCGGAGCGAGAGCGGAACCCCCTTCAGGGCCTCGGGTACCCAGAGCACCGGGGCGTTCAGCGTCACCAGCGCCGTGCCATTGTTCGGCCGCCGCAGTTCAAACGAGAACTGGAGCAGGTCCGCCTGGAGCCGCGCCCGGTTCCACGTCCACGCACAGGCAAGGTTCAGGTGTCTCGTGGTTGTTGCCACAATGAACGTCGAGTCCTGCGCAACCAGGACGAGCGCGACGTGGTGCGTCTCGGTACCGGTCCCGAGAAACCACTCCTTGAACAGTTCGTTGTTTTCGCCCCGATCTATCCGCTCCAATTCGTTAAAGAGCGCCCCCACACCGGAACCGCCGCACCCCCAAAAGAGGAGGCATACCGCTGGGCAAACATTTCGAATCCATTTCATACTGAACCCTCCCTATGTGTGTATCACTGATACTCGTTGACAAATTACTCCCCGTACTATCAGCCTGCCGTGAGCCCGCTGTCAATCCCTCGCAATGGTTCAATTGCCTTCATAGTATTTTCTTCGATGCCTCGCAAGGGCGGAAGGGCGCTTATTTTTGTGATACCCAATTTTTACAATACCCAACGGTACCGACACGGTCCCACGGATGTAACATATGTTACATCCGTGGGACTCTCCTTATTTTATTACACCTCAAACAAACCTTAGTGGTTACGGTGCGCCCGCGCGCGTGCGAAGCGACGTTTTAAACTGTCGCCCCCTTCCACAATCTCAACGATCATGGGCGCGCAGAACGCCGCGAGATCATGATCAACGATGAATTCCCACACGTCGGCCGCGAGTTGATGCGGCCCTGCCCACACGCTCCGCTGAAACGGAATAAATCCGCGCGCTCGCAACAGTCGAGTCAACGCGACCCGCGCGGTGGTACGTTTCACAGGAATATCAAAACTGATGAAGTGCCACTTACCCTGTGAAATGGGTGTCATGTTCGGTGAAGGCGGAGGAATATATCGCCGAAACAACGCGTGGCCACGCGCCGTCGGAGCGAGCGTGGCGCCTTCCTTCCTCAAGAATCCACGCGCGACAAGTCGTTGTATGCTCTTTCGAAGATAGCGCCGTTTTTCCTGACGCTCCAGAAACTTCTCAAGCTCGTCCGCGCCCACGGTGACCACGTCGTGAAAAAATTCCGCGAGAACCCGCGCATCCCGGTACGCATCTCGTGCTGTTTTTGCCATAAAGACGAGGACCCCACTATTGTAACATATGTTACAATGGTGGGCGCGGCGTTTCTGCCCAAATCAATCACTAAACTAACTACAACTATATCAAAATGGCACCAAAATAAATGTGGGAACCGTGGACCTGCTTTATACGATCGGCAGAAAGGGGAGAATTTTGTGAAATTTGACTTTTTTCAGATATATATGTTATAATCAAAAAAGAGTTGAATTAAAAAAATAATCACAAATAAAGGGAGTCAACTATGCGTCTGTCAGTGCTCTTCTTAGGATTAGCGATTCTTGGAGGCTGTGATATAAACCAGTCGAACGAAGAATCGGTGCGGTGGCTCACTCCCCCGCGGGAAAACCTGAAACTAACGGTAGTTTCTCAAACCAACAGCTCTACGGAAATTTTCGCGGAGCTGAAAAACGGCCCACACGGCGGCAGAGAGCCGCGCTTTCATTTCTTTTTAGAATGGGTCGATGGTGGCGGAAAGCACCGCGATAATTATTGGACCTGGCTGTATGGAAAAGGGTGGAGGGATGAAAACGGAAGATTTTGGTTGAAAGATACGCTGAAAAATCTTGAACCAAATTCAACCGTATACACCTACCTAAACTTCGAACAAAGGGTGTATCCAGAACAAATCACCTGGTTCTGGATAGAGGTCATAATGTAATGAAAAATCCCGAAGCCCAAATCCCTCAAAAGATTTGGGCTTTTATTTTTTACCCTCTTTTGCTCCCCCGCTAGGGCAGGAGGCGGTCGAGGTTGAACCCTTCAGCCGATTCGTCCGAGGCATTCCTCCACTGTTCCGCATCGAAGCGGGGCGCGGTGAGCCGGTAGGACACTTCGTAGCCACTAGCCACTAGTGAATAGCCACTGGAGGGAACAGCGTAGACAACCAACTTCAGAGCAACGGGGTCTGCCTCGTACCAGACGCGGCCGTCGAACGCGGGGGTGAGAAGAACGACGAGATCGCCGAAGTGCCGCGCGAGATCGGTCGTCTTCGAAAAGAGCCAGAGATCGCTCCCCTCCTCCACGCCAGAGAAATTGATGGCGGCACTGTATACCGTTTGTTGTTTGTGGTTGGTTGCCGGTTGTAACGTTACTTTCCCGGTCGTCTCTTCCTTCACGCCCGTCATGCCAGCCATGTAGGTCGCGTACCGTTTCCCGCCGATCGTGTAGAGCGGGTCCACGGTTCCCACATTTATTTTGGTGCCGGGTCCTCCATCACCAACCGTCAGTGCGCCGCCGACAAGGGTCATGATCGGCGACCCGCCAGAATTGACGTACCACTTGTACCCTAGGTTGGTGTTAAACCACATGTTCAACCCCTCAATGCCAATCGCGTAGTCCGTCGCTACCATGCTGTCGCGGTTGTTTCCGTAGAGAATGAGCTTCGCTCCCGCGCTCCCCGCCCCCGGCGCCGCGACGCCCGCCACCCCGAACGTGATGCGGTTCGAGATCCCGTTCGTGAGCTCAACGTCACCGCCGCTAAAAATAACATCGCCGCCCGCGACCTCAAGCTTATCGGAAGGAGCGGTGGTCCCGATGCCCACGTTGCCGCCTTCCAAAGCTATATTACCACCGTTTTCATGTGAAATATGTAAAACATTGTCAGCACTTGTCCAAGCAATTTCTCCTTTAAGATTACCTCCATATGCTAACTCAATAGCAGGCGAAATAGAACCATCTAAAGTGAGAAAAGGTAAAGTACCTTTTATCTCAACTGCGCCATTATAAACAGTTAATTTTGATGTTGGCGTCACCGTCCCGATACCCACGTTGCCGGCTGCCGGCTGCAACAGAATGTTCCCGCCGTCCGCTGAATCTA
>CAYHFV010000008.1:0-16553 GCA_964356055.1 uncultured Candidatus Saccharibacteria bacterium | reverse complement strand
CCTTCCGGGCCACGGGCTCGGTCATCCGATTCGACGGCTACCTGAAGCTTTACCCGGACGCCTCAAAAGAAGTCTACCTTCCGGCCGTGGCAACCGGCGATGGCGTCGACCTGAAGAAGCTCGACCCGGTCCAGCACTTCACCGAGCCGCCGGCCCGGTACTCGGAGGCCGGCCTGGTGAAGACGCTCGAGGAGTACGGCATCGGCCGGCCCTCGACCTACGCGCCGACCATCTCCGTCATCCAGGAGCGGAACTATGTCCAGAAGAACCAGGACCGGCGCTTCGAGCCGACCGAAATCGGGGTGCTCGTGAACAAGGTACTCACCGAACACTTCCCCGAGATCGTCGACATCCAGTTCACCGCACGAATGGAGGAGGAACTCGACGAAATCGCCGAAGGAGAAAAGAAGTGGCGGGATGTCATCCGGGAATTCTACGGCCCGTTCTCGAAGCACCTCGAGCAGAAATACGAGGAAGTGCAAAAGGACGCTGGGGTTCAGGATGAGAAGACCGATCAGACATGCGAGAAGTGCGGCAAGCCGATGATCATCCGCATGGGACGATTCGGAAAATTCCTCGCCTGCTCCGGATTCCCCGACTGCAAGAACGCAAAGTCGCTCACCAAGACGACCGGCGGGACCCGCGAATCGTTCGGGGCATGCCCGAAGTGTGCCGAGGCGAAGCGCGAACCCACGGGCGAGGTGGTGATGAAGCGAACGAAGCGCGGGCGGTTCTTCTACGGGTGCAACCGCTACCCCGACTGCGACTACGCCACCTGGCAGCGGCCGAAGACCGCCGAGGAAAAGGAGGAGTGAAACATGAAAGTCTTTATCTCGTATCGGTTTTCAGGAGAAAATATCGACGAACTAAAAACCACTATCGGCGGTATCCGTGACGCGCTCCGTCATTTGAAGTAAAAAAACGCCCTGACATCCGCCAGTTGGCGGAGTCGGGGCGAGTGGTTCTCAGTAATCGGTCGTGAGGCAAATGTGGTGGTTCAGGGCGACCGATTGGCTGTAACTCCAGCGTGTGTAGTCGAGTTCCGGAACCCCAATCGGCGGTTCGCCAGAGACCTCCCGGATATCGTTTACGATATTCAACTCATGCGCGAACGCCCACGCGGTCGCGAGGCGGAGTTCGATCTCCATTGGCGATTTCGAAGGGATGGGTTCGCGGCTCGCAATCAGGTGCTCCAGCTCCGGTTCGTACTGGAGAACGCCGTCGGCGCGGTAGCCACGCGGCAGCTCGTAGTCGAGGATGGGTCCGAGAGCACCAATGTCCGAGAGGGGGTGGAGCGCTCCCCCGGACGCGACCGCATGCCTGTGGTAGAGCATCACGAAAAGCTGCGCTCGCTTCATAAAATGCAGGCGGCGCTTCTCGTCTCCGATAGTGACCGTCGCGGCATCGGTCCCAAACGCCTTGGGGAAGTAATTGACGAGCATCTCAACAATACCGAGCCGATCCTGACCGCCAAAGGCCCGATGGTGTCCTGCTTCCACAATGTGGCGCGGGTCGCCGTCAAACCGATCCTTCACGACTGCCGCGGCCTCGAGGAGCAACTCACGCCGCTCCCCGGCGAGCGGGATGTAATGTTCGCCCGCGAAAAACCGTTTGGTCTTCTGGAGCGAATCCACGATCGGAAAAATGTCATCCGCAAAGATAGGCTGTCCGCCGAATCGACGGTAGAAGCAGACATAGAGCGCGGATGAGCCGCTCCAGCGTTTTCCGTTCCGGCCACGGACCGTGAACACCCGGCGAACGTACGGATGGCTGAAACAGAAATTCACCACCGACTCCCAAAAGAGATAGGTGACGAACGCTCCGTGATCCGCGGGTTCGAGGCCTGGCTCGCTGCCCACGGGAAGCGTGAATTTCCGTTCTCGCGAATCAGCCCGCGCGGTTCGGATGAACGCATCGACATTGATGGACACGTATTCGTGCGGCATCCGCTCCCAGCTCACAAGGAGTTCCCGCGAGAATGGGTTCAGTGTATCAGTGTACGCCATGGGTTTCCTTCCTTTTTTATTCTTGTAAAGACGTAACGGCTGCGTTCACCGTACCCAAATTCCACGCGGGCGTCAAGTAAAAAACACCCTCGCGGGTGTTTTATTTCTTCCTCGTTCTCCGCGACTTCTTTCGGCTCCATCGGTGCTCGTCGCGGCGGAACGCGTTCCTGAAGCTCGCACGAATCGCCGTATCAAGGTCAACACCCTGCGAGTTCGCGAGGCAGATGAGCGTGTAGAGCACGTCACCAATCTCGACTTCGAGTTCCTGCCTCTCCTCGCTCGATTTCTTCCGCTTCGGGCCGTAGAGGTGGTTCACCAGCCGGGAGAGCTCTCCTCCCTCTTCGAAGAGCCGAGCGATGATGGAAAGCGGCGGCCAGTACTCCCACCCTCTCTTCTTGAACATCCGATCGAGTTCTTGTTGGTACTGTTTTATCATGGCAGCAACCCCGTATCGTGTTTAATGCAGTCTCACCCCATTCTAAACGCCACCCTCACAAAATCAAGCGAGTTTCGTGAGCACCTCGTTCCCCTCTCCCGTAATGACGACCGTGTGCTCAAAGTGCGCTGAAAAGCTTCGGTCGCTCGTGCCGTAACTGTTGTCCGGATACTGAACGATATCCGGAGAACCAATGCCGACCATCGGCTCGATGGCGAGCACGAGGCCGGGCACGAGCTCCATTCCCTCCCTCCGTTTCCCGAAATTGTAGACCGTCGGATCCTCGTGGAGGGAAAATCCAACCCCGTGCCCCGTGAGGCCGCGCAGCACGGAGAACTTGCTTCGGCGAACCGTTGAAGAGACCGCGTGCCCAACGTCACCCAAATGATTGCCGGGGCGGCATTCCGCGATTGCACGGTCGAGCGCCTCTTGCGTCGCCGTAATGAGGCGACGGACGCGGGGAGCGACGGGAAGCACCGCAACCGTGAGCGCCGCGTCCGTTATGTACCCCTGGTATGTAACGCCGGCGTCGATCTTCACGATATCCCCCGAACGCAACCGGTAGGCGGTCGGAAGACCGTGCACGATGATGTCGTTCACGGAGGTGCAGATCGCCGCGGGATATGCGACGTCGCTCCCTGCCGGCTGGTAACCCAGAAAGGTGGGGGTGGCGCCTCGCGAGGCAATGAACGTGCGGGCGCGGGCATCGAGCGCGGAGAGCGGCGTTCCCTCACGCACCATTTCGGAGAGTTCCTCGATCATCTCCGCGAGGATCCTCCCCGATACCCGCAAAAGACGGAGGTCGCGTTCCTTCTTCAGCCGTACCATGGGAACACCCTACGAGAGTTTCAGCGTTCGTGCAACATTCCGATGCACCTTCCACGGCGCCGGAGTGCCGTCCACCGCATGCACGCGGTACCCGAACTTCCGGAGCGTCGCAAGGATGGGATACGTGCGTTTCCGGTATTCAGCGAGGCGATCTTTGATGATCTTCGGGCTGTCATCGCGGCGGCGGCGAACCGGCGCTTCGCAAAACGAGCAGAACCGCGATCGGGACGAGGCGAGCACGGGAAGCCCGCAGACGGAGCAGATGAACCGCCGGCTGTTGCGCTTGAACGATGCCGAATCGGGGATGTGCAGCGTGACAATGTGCACGTTCCGCTCTCCGTAGAGCTTCTCGAGGAGCAGGTACATCCCATGAATCTTCTGGGAGCGGCCGCCACTCGAGACGTAGTCCGGGCCGAAGGCCTCGGGAACCGTCCGAGGGGACCCGCTGAAGGCGACGCTCCCGCCCGCGCGGGCAATGCGGCGCACGGCGTCCGAGACGATGCGAAAGACCCACGAGGGGGTGCAGAGCCGCCCGGCGTCGTAGGCCATGCGCTCGCGGCGCAAGACCGGGTCCTTCGAGGCGCCCGGCGCGTGCACCACGCTGTCGATGTAGTGACCCGTGTCGAAGTGCGTGAAGCCGTAGCGGCGCGCGAGGAGCTCCGCCTGCGTTCCTTTTCCCGACCCCGGCGGTCCGTAGATTACGACCGCCTGTTTTCCCCCGCGAGCGTGCATAGAGTTAGTCTAGCAAAATCTAGCGTTTTGCGTGATATTGACATTTAAAAATATCTAGTATAGGATATACCTATGGGTATAATGGTTCAAAAATATCAGTACAGCCTGTACCAAACCCTCCGAGGAGACAGGCTTGTTTTTGTATAAGCGATTTTTCTCTCTTATCGAAACCAATCCCGCCTCTTCGTGAGGCGGTTTTCTAAATCAACGTACTTTTATAAACAAAATAATAGGAGGTTGGTCATGGAAAGAAAAGGAATGGAGCAATTTGATGCCGCCCTTTCCAAAATCTGTCCAGAGTGCAGAGGTCGGTTCATGTGGATTGTTATGTGGCTGGTATCACGATACCCTGATCCAAACTGCGCAATCTGCAAAGGCGAAGGGAAACTGGTATACCTCACCGGTGAGAAATCTTGTAATTGCATTTTCCGAGATGCGAAGATAATACTCGATTTCTTGCAGGATAATCAGGTAGTACCGATTTCTGGCTGAAGAAACAACCCCACGCGTACCATTACGTGGGGTTGATTTTTATTCGAAAACAAAAAAAACCGCCCCGAGGCAGTTTTTTATTTATCGTCTTTTGTTTATTATTTGTTGTCTATAATATCCCCTCGTACTCCCGGATGGTGAGCTGGGACTCAATCTGCTTTAGGGTCTCCAAGGCCACCGCGACCACGATCAAGAGCCCCGTGCCGCCGATGACCAGATCCTGGATGCCCGTGAAGAGCTGGGTGATGTTCGGCAGGACCGCGATGACGCCGAGGAAGAGGGCGCCGAAGAGCGTCGTGCGGTTCACCGTGTGCGCGATAACCTCGGCGGTCGCGGTTCCCGGCCGGATGCCAGGAATGAATCCTCCGCTCCGTTGGAGGTTCTTCGAGATTTCCGCGGGATCGAACGTGATCGCCGTGTAGAAGTAGGTGAACACCACCACAAGGACGAAGTAGAGCGCGCTATAGAAGAGGATGTTGTTGAAAAGGCCGTTCACGAAGTCATTGAGTTTCAGCGAGAGCTCCGGCGAGACAATCGAAACCGCTTGCGCGATGAACTGCGGAAAAAGGAGGAGCGAGATGGCGAAGATGATGGGGATCACGCCCGCCTGGTTCACCTTGAGCGGGAGGTATGTCGAAACGCCCCCGTACATCTTCATCCCCCGCACCTGTTTCGCGTAGGACACGGGCACTTTCCGCTCCCCTTCGTTGATGAACACGACGCCGGCGATGACGACCACCGCAAGGATAATGAACGCGAGGTACGTCGGAATGACCGACGCCGAAAAATTCAAGACGCTCGTCGCAACGGTCTGCGGAAGACCGCTCACAATACCCGCGAAGATGAGGAGCGAAACGCCGTTCCCGATCTTGTACTCGGAGATAAGTTCGCCGATCCACATGAGGAACACACTCCCCGCGGTGGCAACAATGACGCTCGTCGCCATATCGGGAAACGAGAGGCGCTCGAGCGCCCCGCGCGAGATGAGGAGATTCAAAAAGCCGTACCCCTGAAGCATCGCGAGCGGTATGGTGAGGTAGCGGGAGAGCCGATTGAATTTCGCCCGCCCCTCGGCACCCTCCTCGTAGTACGCTTTCTTAAGATTCGGAAAGATGATGGTGAGGAGCTGCATGATGATGGTCGCGGTGATGTACGGCCCCACGCCAAGCATCATAATGGAGAGATTAGTGAGTCCGCCGCCAGAAAACAGGTTCAAGAAACCAAAAAGTTGGTTCGTGCTGAAAAACTCCTGAAGTTTCGCGGCATCGATGCCCGGCACCGGGATCGCCGCGAGCAGGCGGAAAACCAGGAGCCAGAGGAGCACCATAAAGATCTTCTTCCGAAGTTCGGGAATCTTGAAGATATTCCAGAATTTTTCCATGAGCGCAAAATCAGGTTGCGATGGTTCCGCCCGCTTTTTCGATCTTCTCACGAGCCTGCCGTGAGACCGGGATACCCCTCACAGTCACCGCAACCGAAAGATTGCCATCACCCAAAATCTTCACGAGGTCCGTCACCTTCTTCATAATGCGGCGGGCGACTAAGAGGTCCCGACTCACCTCGGTCGCGCCCGCGTGCTTCACGAGCCCTTCGAGGTCGCCGACGTTTATCACGACCGTGTGGGGGCGGCGCGACTTGTGCTTAATACCCCGCAGCTTCGGGAATTTCAGAATGATGTCGCGCGCCGCCGGACGAATGCGGTGGCCGGCGCGTTTCCGCTGCCCTTTTTCTCCGCGGCCCGAGTACGTCCCGCGCTTGCCGCCACGCCCCACGCGTTTCACCGATTTCCGGCGGGTGGTCGTTCGAATGGTGTGGAGTTGCATACGTCAGGCGGTGTACGTCTTCGGCTCTGCCGCAGCCGCTGCGGCTTTCTTCGCGGCTTCCCGGCGTTCGATAGTATTCTTGAGTATCTGGAGCGCCTTCAATGTCGCGCGCGCGTTCGCAATTTTGTTCTTCGTGGTTCCCATGATTTTCACCGAAGCGTCCTTCACCCCCAAGAGATCGAGCACCGCACGCGCCGCGCTTCCGGCGATAAGCCCATGACCGGCCGGCACCGGTTTGATGCGGACCCGCGCCGCGCCGTCCTTCGCCTCAACGTCAAATGCGACGGTCCTCCCCTCGAGGAGCGGAACCACGAGCATCTGCTTTTCCGCCTGGCGTTTTGCCTTTTCGACTGCCGCCGTGACGTCGAGACCCTTCGCGACGCCGAACCCGACTTTCCCTGCACGATTGCCGATCACGACCGATGCGCGGAATGAGAAACGCTTTCCCCCCGCCATAACGCGGGTGACCCGGCGCACCTCGAGCACTTTTTCCTGATACTCGCTCACGCGCCTCGGTTTCCCGAATCGCGACGGTCGACGTGGTGGTCTTTCCATTGGCATACTGTGGTGATTAGAATCGCAATCCTCCCTTCCGGGCGGCCTCCGCGAGCGCTTTTACGCGCCCATGGTAGCGATAGGAGCCCCGATCGAAGACAACCTTCGTGATCTTCGCCTTCCCCGCCCGTTCGGCGAGCAGGGCGCCCACCGCCGCCGCGTCCCCCGTTTTCGCCCCCCGCTCCTTCGTCCCGCGCGAGGAAGCGTGCACCAGCGTTTTCCCGGAAACGTCATCAATGAGCTGTGCCGACGTGAACCGATTGCTCCGGAATACGGTGAGGCGGGGGCAGGCTGCCGTTCCACGGATGCGCGCGCGGACGCGGTGCTTTCTCCGCGCTCGTGCATACGATGACCCTCGGGTGTGTTTCATAGTACCTTATTTTACGCCCCGGTGCCGATGGCCGTGGCCGCTTTCTTACCGGCTTTCCGTAAAATGACCTCGGTGCTGTATCGAAATCCCTTCCCCTTATACGGTTCAGGTTTCTTCAGGGCGCGGATCTCCGCCGCCACCTGGCCAACGACAGCCCGATCGAACCCCTTGATGGTAATGACCGAGTTCTTCTCCACGGTGAAGGTGATTCCGGGAACTGCCGTGTATTTCACGGGATGCGAGAACCCGAGTGTCATCGAAAGGTCGTTTCCTTCCTTGGTGATCCGGTACCCCACCCCTTCAAGGATCAGCGTCTTCTCGAAACCTTTCGTGAGCCCCACGACCGCGTTTTGGGCAAGCGCGCGAACCGTCCCCCACGCCGCGCGCGCCTGGACGGAATCGCCCACGAGGGTAAAGACCAGCTCGCGTTCATTCAGGGCGGCGCGGACACCCCGCGGGATCGAAACGGTCAGCTCTCCCTGGGTTCCGCGAACGCGAACGACGTCGCCGTCGATGATCGCGGTGATTCCCTCGGGAATGATAACGGGTTGTTTTCCGATCTTACTCATGCCGACGTTATCCGAGCGGAGCGAGGGTATAACGACGAGCACCCCGCCTCAGTTTCACACCGGAGACCTTTACGGCTTTTGATTTGTTTTGCGTGCTCATATCGTGTGGGGCTATGGATTCTGAAGTGTAACATTGGGGCGGGGCAAGGCCTTGTTCATAAAATTCCTTCGACTTCGTCTCGTCATTTTATACAAAGCCCTTACCAAATCTCGAAAAGGGCCTGTCCGCCGACCTTCTCTCGTTTTGCTTCATGCCCCGCTTTGATGCCGTTTGGCGTGGTGAGCACGAGGAGTCCGTACCCCCGTTTCACCGGCAGCACCTCGCGGTACCCCATGTACCGGCGAACTGAGGGCTTCGAAAGGAATTTGATCTCCTGGATCGGCCTCTCGAGATTGCACTCGAGCTCGATGATCCGCTTTGCCGTTCGTCCTTTCACCGCCACCCGCTTCAGAAACCGGTATCGTTTAAGGACCTCCGCCACGGCATAATCCATATTCGAATACGGGACCTTAAGCAAAGGTTTCCGGGCCCGCTCGGCGTTCTTAATACTGATGAGGAGGTTGATGTACATGGTTTTGTCAGGAAGCTTTCTTCACTCCGGGGAGCTCGCCGTGGCTCGCCAGTTCCCTAAAGCAGATGCGGCAGAGGTTGAACGCACGCATGTATCCCCGCTTCCGCCCGCAACGGAAACAGCGGCGGACGATCCTCGTCGAAAACTTCGGTTTTTTATTGGCGCGTGCTCTTACTGATGTTTTTGCCATAGGAATAATCGCTCGCCACTAGGGTTTAGCCGATAGAATTTCTGGCGGTGGGTGGCTTCCTTTCTCCTGATTTCAAGCCCTTGAATGGTACTCCGACCGAACGATAGAACGCAATCGCGCGCTCGCGATTCCGATCGCGGGGAACCACCGTCACCTGGATGCCGAACATCACCCGCGATTTTTCGATTTCAATCTCCGGAAACACGGTCTGCTCCCGGAAGCCGATATTGAGGTTCCCGCCCTCGTCGACGCTTTTCTGATCGAGTCCCCGGAAGTCCCTCACGCGGGGGAGGACGACGGTGAGCACTTTGGTGAAGAAGTCGCGCAGACGGATGTTCCGGAGCGTCACCTGGAGCCCCACGATGTCGCCCTCGCGGGTCTTGAAACTCGAGATTGACTGCTTCGCGGGACGCCGCGACGCTCTCTGGCTGGTGATCATCGCGAGCTCGCGCTCAATTTCGGGAAGCACCTTCTCGTCGAACTGCGAGAGGTTCCGAAGTGTGCCGACGCCGACCGAGACGACAATCTTCTCAACCTCGCGGTACGCCGGAACCGCCGTTTTTAGTTCATGGTGTTTGATAGCCATAGATTAAAAGGTCGCGTTGCACTTTTTGCACACCCGGACCTTTCGGTCGTTTTCGAATCGCGCCCCCACTCTGGTCGGCTTCACACACGACGGGCAGACGAGCATCACGTTCGAAATACGCATCGGGCGGACCACCTGCACCACCTCCCCCTTCTCTCCCTGGCGGCGCGGACGCACGTGTTTCTTAAAAAGATTCAACCCCTCGACCGAAATCCGATCACCGTCCCGGTCAATGTGTTGTACCTTCCCGGTTTTTCCGCGGTCTTTTCCCGCGATGATTTTTACCGTGTCTCCTTTCTTAATTCGCATAGAGGTGAGCCACTCGCCAATAGCCACTCGGGCGCTGTATTAGTAGTACTAATGTGCTCATACGAGTTCTTCCGCGAGCGACGCGATGGTCTCGTACCCGAGCTCCTTAATTTCGCGTGGGATCGGTCCGAAAATGCGGGTCGCCCGCGGCTCTTTTTTATCGACAAGCACCACCGCATTGTCGTCGAAACGAACGTACGAGCCGTCGGGCCGGCCCCACGGAGCCCGTTGCCGCACGATCAGTGCGCGGACGATGTCTTTCTTCTTAACCTGCTTGCGCGGCTCCGCGACCTGCACCGACGCGACGATAGTGTCGCCGATACGCGCGTAGCGCCGCTTGCTTCCGCCAACGATGCGGAAACACCGGACGGTTTTCGCGCCGGAATTGTCAGCAACTTTTAGTATTGATCTTTCTTGAATCATAGTGCTGGTACATCGGTCCCGATTTTTCTTCCCCCAGAGACGAAAAGGGAAGAAAAATCGCGGATCCTCGATTCTTCAACCGCGCCCAGCGCGGTAAGAATCGGGACAACCTTCAATATGGCTCGTTCTTGAATCACGGTTCGTTTACGCCTTGCGTACGATGACCCACCGCTTGCCGCGCGAAAGCGGACGCCCCTCCCCAATGATGACGACCTCGCCGGTTCGGTACTCGTTCTTCTCGTCGTGCGCTTTGAACCGCCGACTCACGGTGTAGTACTTATGGTAACGGGGATGCCGAACCAGACGCATAATCTCAACGACGCGCGTTTTCTGCATCTTGTCCGACACAATAGTTCCTTTGAGTGTTCTCATGCGTGAGTGTTCGTTTCCCGTCCCGCTCGGACGAGCGTGAGGAGTTGCGCGATGCTCTTTTTGACGACCCTCATCTCTTTTATATTCTTCACCTTACCGGCGGCAAGATCAAACTCAAGATCTCGAAGTTTCGTACGGTACTCGCCGAGCAATTTTTCAAGTTCGGCGACGGGGCGGAGTTTCATGTCATTGAATTCTTTCCGTTTCATCCCGTTAGAAATAGGGCGTGCAATAATCGTCGACCAGGCGATTCAAAGGGTTTTTGAAATGATGCGCTCGGCTTTTCATAGTGGTTAGGTTTCTAACGGGATTCATACGCGGGTGATCAATCGCGTTTTGACGGGAAGTTTGTGCCCCGCCTTTCGAAACGCTTCATGCGCGATCGTGTCGTCTACACCGTCGATCTCGAATAAGATGCGGCCGGGCTTCACGGGACACACGTAGTGGTCAACCTCTCCCTTTCCTCCACCCAGGGTCACTTCGGGAGGAAGTTTCGTGATAGGTTTGTCGGGAAAGATGCGGATCCATACTCGCCCCTCGCGTTTCATGGTGTGGGTGATCGCCTTTCGCGCCGCTTCGATCTGATTCGCGGTGATCCACGACGATTCGAGCGACTGGAGACCGTACCGGCCGTAGCTCACCGTGAGCCCGCGCGTTTCAACAGTCCGCTTACGGGAACGCCCTTTCTGCTGTTTCCTAAATTTTTGTTTCTTCGGCTGGAGCATACGAATGAGGGGGCAGGGTCTAGGGTATGGCCACCAATAGCTAATGGCTACACCCTATTGGCTGGTTGGTTTGTTGTTCTTGAAGACTTCGCCTTTATAGATCCAGACCTTAACCCCGATGGTTCCGTACGAGTTGAACGAGGTCGCCTCTCCGTAGCCAATGCTCGCCCGGAGCGTTTGGAGCGGCATAGTTCCCTTCGCAAGGAAGACGTGGCGCGACATTTCCGCGCCGTTCAAGCGCCCGGCCAGCTTGACCTTCGCGCCCTTCACCTCTCGATTCTGCATGATGCTCTCGAGGTAGCGTTTCATGACCCGGCGATACGGCTGGCGTCGCTCGAGATCGAACGCGATCTGCTGAGCGATAACCGGCGCCGAAACCTCGTTCCGCTTGAGCTCTTCGATGGTCACGGTGAGCACGAGCGGTGCTTTTATTTCCCGTTTCACCCGCAACGCTTTCACCTTCCGCACCACGTAGGCTTTGAGGTCCTCAATACCCTTGCCACCGCGCCCGATGATGAGGCCTGGCCGACTCGCTTTGATGAGCACTCGAACGGTGTTCACGGTCCGTTCGATGTCGATCCCCGCGATGCCCGCCTGAAGAATCTTTTCCCTGACCAACGTGCGCATGAGCAGGTCCTCCTCAAGGAAATAGCGCATCGATTTTTTAAAAAACCACCGGCTGGACCAGGGAACGCTCAACCCCAGACGGAACGCATTCGGATTGACCTTCTGTGCCATACGTTAAATTGATTTGCGCCGGAACACGCGCTTCATGAATCCCCCGGGCGTCTTCGGTTGGCTGTCTTTCGGCGCGGGCGCTTTATGCTTTGATTCGTCGCCTTCGTGTTTCGATTTTGCTTCGGCTGCCCAACGCTTCTTTTTGTCTTCGGTACTCTCTTTCTTTGGCTTCGGAAGGATCGTGTACCGATTTGGCTTCATTGCCGCCGCGGCACCGAGGATAATAGTCACATGACTCGTCTTGCGTTCAATGAGCGACGCCGAACCGCGCGCGCGTGGGGTCCACCGTCCGGTCTTCGGTCCTTGATCGACGCGAATCTCTTTCACAAACAGTTTCTCTGGCTCGATCTTGAAGTTATTGTGCGCGTTCGCCGCCGCGGAGCGGAGAAGTTTCAGGAGCGCGTGGGCGGGGCGGCGGGGGGAAAGGAGGAGCTGCGACTCGGCTTCATTTACCGAGAGACCCCGAATTGTGTCGGCAACAAACCGCGTCTTACGCGGAGATATTTTAAGATAGCGAAGTTGTGCGGTAAGAGGGGTCGTCATAAACAGGGGGTTACGATGCTGCGCCCGGTTTTTTCGCCGCCGGTGCGGCCTCAGTCGGCTTCTGCTCAAGGTCGCGCTGCATCTTTCCTCCATGCTTCACGAATTTTCGCGTCGGCGCGAACTCACCGAGCCGGTGCCCAACCATCTCCTCACTCACCGAAACAGTAACGAAATCCTTGCCGGTGTGAACCGAAAAGATGAATCCCACCATCTCCGGGGAGATCTCCGACGAGCGTGCCCACGTCTTGATCGGCGCGGCGTCGCCGGATTTCAGCTTCGAAATTTTTTTGAGGAGCGTGGGGTCGACCCACGGTCCTTTTTTAGTGCTGCGCGACATAGAGTATTACGACCGGCGCTTCATGATAAGCGTAGTGGACCATTTCTTCTTGCGGCGCGTTCGACGGCCGCCCGTAATCTTACCCCACTTCGTCTTCGGGCGTCGAGTGCCGCGCTGCGTTCGGCCCTCGCCAC
Source organism: uncultured Candidatus Saccharibacteria bacterium (assembly GCA_964356055.1). Taxonomy (GTDB): domain Bacteria; phylum Patescibacteriota; class Minisyncoccia; order UBA6257; family GWB1-50-10; genus JAUSKB01. The sequence goes on along the minus strand of CAYHFV010000008.1, from coordinate 3,813 downwards.
CGCCGTAAGGATGGTCGCGGGGATTCATCACTTTGCCGCGGACAGTGGGGCGAATGCCCAACCACCGCGAACGGCCGGCCTTGCCGATCACCTGTAGGTTGTGATCCTGGTTCGAAACCGCACCGATCGATGCATCGCATTCCCACGAGACCTTTCGCACCTCTCCCGATCCCATCTTCAGGTGGGTGAATCCATCCTCGTTCGCGAGCACCTGCACGGATGTTCCGGCAGCGCGGGCGAGGCGTCCGCCGCCCCCGGGGATGAACTCAACGTTATGCACGAACGTTCCCACCGGGATCCGTTTGAGCGCGGTTCGGTTCCCGGGAGTGAGCGGTGCATCGGGCGACGCGAGGACCGTACCGCCGACCGCGAGCCCCTGGGGAGCGAGTAGGTAGCGCGCCTCTCCATCGGCGTACACCACAAGCGCGATGAACGCCGTGCGATACGGATCGTATTCGATCGTGCTCACTTTTCCAGGGATGTTCTCCTTCTCCATGCGAAAATCAACGGTACGGTACAATATGGTGTTCCCCCCTCCCTGGTGCCGCATGGTGATGCGGCCCTGGTTGTTCCGCCCGGCATGCTTCTTGAGCCGCTTCGTGAGCGACTTCTTCGGCCGGACCTTGGAGAGCGGCCGGTAGTCGACGACCGAGAAGTTTCGGCGCGACGGCGAGGTTGGATGGTACGTTTTCATCGGCAGGTATTACGCGATCTCTATTTTCTGGCCCGCGCGCACGGTAATAACGGCTTTCTTGATCCCGCTCCGGTGTCCGCGTACGTTCCGCCACCGCTTCGACTTGCCGCGCACACGCACGATGTTCACCGCTTCGACCGAGACGTGGTATCGATGTTCGATCGCTTCCTTCACGAGCCGCTTATTAGCCGAATCGCGCACCACGAACACGTACTGGTTAAGTGCGGAAAGACCGTGCGCTTTTTCGCTCAAGTGCGGACGCTTCAGCACCCCCATCACCACGTGCGACGGCGCGTGGTGCGCGGTAGGCGATGACACCGGCGTCTCCGCGGCAGGCGCTGCCTTCTCTTTCTCCGGCGATCGTTTTAAAAGTGGCATGATTTAGGAGCGCGGTTTCGCGGTCTTTGTGGTTTTTGCGGCCTGGGGAGCTCTCGCGGGGACAGGGACGGCCTCCTCTCCGCGTCGCATCAGTTCCCCGATCGCACCGGATTCGAGAAGCACCCACCGCACTGAAAGCAGCGCGCTGACACCGAAGGCGCTCCCTCCAACGACCGTCGTTTTCGAAAGATTCCGGGCCGCACGGAAAAGGTTCGTGTTCCCGCGCGTCGGGATGCAGAGCAAACCGCCGCGCTCGGGGAACAACCGCTTGACGATGCCCGCCACCACTTTGGTCTTGTGGTCGGGCAGTGTGACGCGGTCAACGATCTTCACCTCGCCGTCCGTGAACTTGCGCGAGAGTATCGAGAAGAGCGCCGCGCGGCGCGCTTTCTTGTTTATCTTCTTCGCGGATACGCGCTCGCTCCGCGGCCCGAACGTGATGCCTCCGCCCGCCCAGAGCGGCGACCGGGACGAACCGTGCCGTGCGCGACCGGTGTGCTTCTGGCGCCACGGCTTTTTGCCGCCGCCCGCCACTTCGCTCCGGTCCTTCGTGTGCGCGAGCGGATGCCGCCGGCTCCCAACCTCGGCGACGAACGCCTGATGGACGAGGTCCGGCTTCCACTTCGCGTCGAACACCCCTGACGGCACGTCCATCGTTCCTGCCTGTCCGCCGTCCTGATTGTAGAGGGTCACCTTCATGACATTTATTCCTTGGTCCGCACTTCGATCTTCGAACCGCGCATGCCCGGCACCGCTCCCTTCACCATGAAGAGCGCCGCATCTGGCTGCACCTCGACGACCACAAGATTTTTGAGGGTTACCCGATCACGCCCCATGTGGCCCGCCATTCGCTTCCCTTTTATGACGCGCTGCGCCGCAGTGTGACCAATAGAACCAGGAGCCCGGAGCCGATTTTTCTGACCGTGCGTTCGGGGACCTCCTCCGAAACCGTGTCGCTTCACGACGCCTTGGAATCCCTTCCCTTTCGATATCCCGCTCACCCGGACGACATCACCATCTTTAAGCGATGCAAAAAGGGGCTTCTCTGCGTCAGAGCCCTCGAACTTGAGCACGGTGACCGGAACGACGGCGTCATTCCGCCACACCTGCGTCATTTTGATTTTTCTCGCTGTTAGTTTCCCCATAGGGACTTAACGGCGCCGATTTTTGATAGAAAACAACAGGGTAAGCCCTGTTGTTTTTTAAAGTCCTGGTACGGCTAAACCCGTTCTATCCTACTGTGTTACCCACGTTCTTGTCAACTGTGGTTGGCGCGGAGGACCCTAGCTCATTTTGATCTCGACGTCGACGCCCGCCGGCAGGTTCAAATCGGTCAGGGATTCGATGATCCGCTGCTGCGGGTTCATGATATCCACCAGCCGTTTATGGATCCGCATCTCGAACTGTTCGCCCGATTTTTTGTGGACGAACGTCGAACGGTTCACGGTGTAGCGCTTAAACTCGGTTGGCAACGGAATCGGCCCTACGACCTCGCCGCCATGGCGCTTGATCGCCTCGATAATCTGCCGCGCCGAGCTATCGATGAGCTTCGCGTCATAGGACTTGATTCGAAGTCTCAGTCGTTCCTTTTGAAGTTGCTCTTCTTTCTTTGCCATGAATAGCCACTAGCCACTAGCCACTAGCCACTAGCCACTAGCGAATAGGGTGTACAATTTTGCATTTCTCTACCCTAGTGGCTAATTACTATTTCAAGATTTTCGTCACCGCTCCCGCCCCCACCGTCTTGCCTCCCTCGCGGATCGCGAAGCGCTGCTTCTCTTCGAGCGCGACCGGGGCAATGAGCTTCACCGTGAGCGAAATGGTATCGCCCGGCATCACCATCTCCATCCCCTCTTTCAAAACGACTTCGCCGGTCACGTCAGTCGTACGAATGTAGAACTGCGGTTTGTAGCCTTTGAAGAACGGCGTGTGGCGACCGCCCTCCTCTTTCGAGAGCACGTACACCTCGGCCTCGAATTCGGTGTGCGGGGTGATGGAACCGGGCTTGCAGATCACCTGCCCGCGCTCCACGTCCTCCTTCTTCAACCCTCGGAGGAGAATACCGACGTTGTCGCCGGCGCGAGCTTCATCGAGCGTCTTCTGAAACATCTCGACACCGGTCACCACGGTCTTCTGAGTCGGGCGGAGTCCCACCACCTCAACCTCCTCGTTCACCTTGAGCACCCCTCGCTCAGCACGACCGGTCACCACCGTGCCGCGGCCTTCGATCGAAAAGATGTCCTCAATCGGCATGAGGAACGGCTTGTCAATGTCACGAACCGGTTCCGGAACATGCTCGTCGAGCGCTTTCACGAGCTCGAGGATGGGCGCATTCGCCGGATCGTCGGCACTCTTCGATTCGAGCGATTTTAACGCCGAACCCCGAATAATGGGGATCGTGTCGCCCGGGAACTGATACTTCTTCAAGAGCTCGCGCACCTCCGACTCTACAAGGTCGATGAGCTCCTTGTCGTCCACCATATCAACCTTGTTTAAGAAGACCACAATAGCGGGGACGCCGACCTGGCGCGCCAGGAGGATGTGTTCCCGCGTCTGCGGCATCGGACCGTCGGCCGCCGAGACCACAAGCACGGCACCGTCCATCTGGGCGGCACCGGTGATCATATTTTTGATGTAGTCCGCGTGGCCCGGCGCGTCAATGTGCGCGTAGTGGCGCTTCTCCGATTCGTACTCGGAGTGGTGGAGGGCGATCGTGATGCCGCGCGCCTTTTCTTCCGGCG
>CAYHFV010000007.1:16965-17229 GCA_964356055.1 uncultured Candidatus Saccharibacteria bacterium | reverse complement strand
TCCAACACGGTTACCTGCAGGTCGACGAGCGGATAGCCCGCCAGCACGCCCTTCTGTGCGGCTTCTACGACCCCCTTCTCTACCGGCGCGATGAACTCCTGTGGGATGGTGCCCCCCTTGATCTCGTCGACGAACTCGAATCCCTTGCCCCGCTCCAGAGGCTCCACGCGAAGCCAGACGTGCCCGTACTGGCCGCGGCCGCCGGACTGGCGGATGTACTTCCCCTCTGCTTCCGCCTCTTTCTTGACCGTCTCTTTATACGCA
>CAYHFV010000007.1:0-16955 GCA_964356055.1 uncultured Candidatus Saccharibacteria bacterium | reverse complement strand
GACGATGATCTCAAGGTGAAGCTCTCCCATGCCGGCAATGATCGTCTCACCGGTCTCGAGGGCGCCCGAGACCCGGAATGTCGGATCTTCCTCGGCGAGCCGGCGGAGCGCGATACCCATCTTTTCCTGGTCGGCTTTCGTCTTCGGCTCGATACGGATGGAAATGACCGGCTCGGGGAAGGTGATCTTCTCGAGAATGATCGGGTGTCCGGGGTCCACGAGCGAGTCACCCGTCGTCGTGTTTTTGAGCCCCACGAGCGCCCCAAGGTCGCCCGCGCAGATCTCCTCCGCCTCCTCGCGGTGGTTCGCGTGCATCCGGACAATGCGCCCGATGCGCTCCTGGTTGTTTTTGGTCGCATTCAACACATAGCTCCCCCGCTTCATCACCCCCGAGTACACGCGGAAATAGGTGAGTGACCCCACGAACGGGTCGGCGGCGATTTTAAAGGCAAGCGCGGCGAGCGGTTCGTCGTCCGAAGGTTTCCGTTCGAGTTCCGCGTGTGTTTTTGGATCAAGCCCCTTCACCGGTGGGAGATCGACCGGAGACGGGAGGTAGTCAACGACGGCGTCGAGCACGAACTGCACGCCTTTGTTTTTGAGCGCCGAACCGGTCAAGACCGGCACGAGGCGGGCAGCGAGCGTCGCTTTTCGGAGCGCTGCCTTGAGCTCCGGGATCGTAGGGTCGTGGTGCTCAAGGTATTTGTGCAACAGCGCATCGTCGGTCTCGGCAATCTTCTCAACGAGCTCGTGGCGGCGTTTCTCCATCTCGCTCTTCAAACCATCCGGCACAGAAACCTCGACAACCTTCTCGCCCTTCTCTCCTTCGAAGGCGTACGCCTTCCGCGTCAGGAGATCGACGACGCCGCTAAAACTCTCTTCGATGCCGATTGGGATTTGAACCGCGACCGCGTGCGGTGTGAGGCGCTCTAAAATCGATTGAAAGCTCTTCTCGAAGCTCGCGCCCATGCGGTCGAGCTTATTGATGAAGCAGATGCGCGGCACGCCGTACTCGTCAGCGTAGCGCCAGTTCGTTTCGGACTGGGGCTCAACACCTGCCACACCGTCAAAGACGACAACCGCGCCGTCCAAGACCCGAAGCGACCGCTTCACCTCGACCGTGAAGTCGATGTGGCCCGGGGTATCAATGAGGTTGATGCGGTGCTCGTTCGTATTCCCCCGTTCTCGGTTTTCCACGTACGTCGGCGTCCAGAAACAGGTCGTCGCCGCGGAGGTAATCGTGATGCCGCGCTCTCGCTCCTGCTCCATCCAGTCCATCACCGTGTCGCCCTCGTGCACCTCGCCGATCTTATGCGATATACCAGTATAGAAAAGCACCCGCTCCGAAACAGTCGTTTTTCCGGCATCGATGTGAGCCACTATTCCTATATCACGAACTCTTTCCATCGGGTACTGCCTTGCCATAGATAAATACTAAGAAATATATTCGCGAATATTGACGCGCAAAAAGGGGTCGGGGAAAAGCGGTAGGTTTTCCCCGTGTCGGAATGAGCCCCGAGCTTCACGAGGGACGGACTCAAAACCGAGGGTGTTGAGGGAGTGAGCGAATGCGAGCGACGTGTCTATATGAGCTACTATTCCGATATCCCTCACTCTCTCCATCGGGTATTGTCGTGGCATAGTGGTTAATTGGTTGCTTAGTGAATTGGTTAAATGGGATACTTCTAACTAATCGATCAACTAGTTAACCAGATAACTATCTTGGGGGGGTATTGACGGAGCATAATATATAACCTACAATTTATCCAGCACTAATCAGGGAGGAGAATATGCTTATTTCAGTACTTGGAGTTGTCATCTGCGTAGTTTCCATCATAGGACAGAGTCGTAATTTTCGTGTTCCTGCTTCTAGCCGACAACTGTGGACCGCAATCCCAATCAAATGGGTGCTTATCGGTGGTATTGGATGTGCGCTCGTTGTCGCTGGAATGTAAGTAATGGTGCAACACTATTACCCATCGGCTCCTCGTGAGCCGATTTTTTTATCACAATCGGCTCGTTCGTTACCGTATAAGTGATGCGAAGGCCCTATTTGCTTCCGCTCCCGCACCAGAGCAAAGCTCGGTGCGGGACTTCGCAATTCTTTTTTCGACAATAAATTGTGTGGAATTGCTCAGCATCCTTAAGTTTAGCGAATGAGTGAAGCAAAGGCTCTGTTTGCTTCCGCCATCCTATGCATATCTTGCTTCTTCTTGATCGCCGCGCCCTCGTTCTTCGCCGCGGCGAGTATCTCCTCCGCGAGCTTCGCGGCCATCGGCTTTCCCTTCTTGCTACGGGCCGCCGCAATGATCCAGTGGGTCGCGAGGAAGAACTTCCGCTCGGGGCGGATCTCACGCGGGATCTGGTAGTTCGCGCCGCCGACGCGCCGCGAGCGCACCTCGACCAAGGGCGAGGCGTTCTCGAGCGCCTTCTCGAACACCTTCACCGGATCCTCTTTCGTCGTCGCCTTCACCCGCTCGAGCGCGCCGTAGAACACCCGCTCGGCGGTCGCCTTGCGCCCCTCGGTCATAAGGTAGTTCACGAAACGGGAAATATCCACACGATTGTGGACGTAATCTCCCTTCCGCTCCGGTTTCTTGAAATATCCTTTCTTCCTCATGGATTCCCCCAGTGGCTATTGGCTAGTGGCTAGCTACTTTTTCGCCCGCTTCGCTCCATACTTCGACCTCTGTTGCTTTCTGTCTACTCCGGCGGTATCGAGTACGCCGCGCACAATGTGGTACCGGACGCCCGGAAGGTCCTTCACACGCCCGCCGCGGATCACGACCACCGAGTGTTCTTGTAAATTATGGCCCTCGCCCGGGATGTAGGCGGTCACCTCCATGCCGTTCGTGAGCCGAACGCGGGCAACTTTGCGGAGCGCTGAGTTCGGTTTCTTCGGCGTCGTGGTGAACACTTTGAGGCAGACACCTCGTTTGAACGGCGACGGCGAATCGACGGGGCGATTTTTCAAATAATTGAAGTATGACAAAAGCGCGGGCGTCTTTTTCTTCGAAGACATCCGCGCTCGCCCGCTCTTGATGAGTTGCCCGACCGTTGGCATGTGTTATCGCTTCGACAAAAGCGCTGTTCAGTATACGAAATAGGTAGTGATACTGTCAAATCTTCTGAATTAAAAAGCCACCCCCGCGGGAGATGGCAGGCGTGTCGGCAAACCAGTTCCCAGCTTATTCTCCGATGAGAAACCGAAAGAGCGCGAAGACTACGGGTCCGATAAATGGGACACCGAACATGATGAACGCGAGGAGGATGATGAACCCGTACCGACTGAGCATCGCGCGCCAAACGCTTTGAGAAGGAAGGAAGGCAAAGAGCACTTTCGACCCGTCGAGTGGGGGGATGGGGATGAGATTGAACACGGCGAGTGCGAGGTTAATGAGGACGACGATTGCAAGAAGCTCGCCGAAGAAAATAAACGGACCGGAAAGTTGAAACAATCCGAGCACACGGATGACGAGGCCGAACACGAGCGCGAGCGCGAAATTTGAGATCGGCCCTGCGACGGCGATGAGTGCCCCGTCCCGCTCCGGGTGACGGAGGTTTCTCGGATCGTACGGCACCGGTTTTGCCCACCCAAAGATGACGCCGCCCGGTATGAGCGAGAGGAGGAGCGGAAGAATGACCGATCCGAACGGGTCGAGATGTTTCAGAGGGTTCAGGGTGAGGCGCCCCATGAGCCGCGCGGTCGGATCGCCGAGGCGTTCGGCGATGAAACCATGCGACACCTCGTGAAGCACAATCGAAAAAACGAGCACGATGAGCTGGAAGAGGAAAAGTGGTGTCTCCATCCCGTTAGAAATGCGACCTCGGCGGATGCGCCGACAACGCAACCGCTTCAATGAGTTTATAAAAAGTGAGTATATTCACTGAAGTGAAATTTCTAACGGGGTCCATACGCAATGAGCGGCCTTCGATATGATATAATAGCCGTACCATATCTTCCACCCGCGCCTATGGACCGCACCACCGTCGTCCTCATCTCGCTCTTTCTTATCTTCGCGCTCTTTGTGCTCGCAGGGTTCTACCTCGTCTTTGATAAGATCGGCACGGTCCAGCTCGGTATGAAGGACCTCGAGTTAAGCATCGCATCCCTCAAGCGGGCTGTGCCAGAGGAGCGGCCGGCGGCACCGGAGCCTATAGCGCCCGTCCCGGCCCCCGCAACGAGTACGCCGACGAGCACGGTGGCGGAGTCGGCGCCCACGGTCTCGACCGCCATCATCTTCCAGGCCTCCTCGAGCGCCTCCCTCCAACCCCAAACAAAGCTCACCGTGCAAGTAGAGAAAGTTACAAGAGAAACTGACGGAACGATTACGCTTTCGATCAAGGTGTTCACCGGAGAGGCATCGGGGTACAGCGCGTTCGATCCCCGCGCGGTCCTTGAACTCATCGATCTCGAGGAGGGGAACCGGGAGGCGTCGCTCGTGACGGGCTCGTTCAATTCCATGCCTGCAAAGAGCGCTATCTCTGGATCCGTGGTCTTCAAGACCGACTCCGCGAAGCGAACCATCTTTCTCCAGGTCGGTTCCGGAGAAGAGCTGAAGTTCTACGAGTTCGACTTCGAGCGGAAAACCTATCGCGAGACCGTGATCGGCTAACGCTTTCGCGCATGCTAAAAACAAAAAACCCGCATACTGCGCGGGTTGTTTTTAGCCTTCACTCCCCCAAGAATCAGTTTCTCGAGCCGATTCACGTCTGCCACACATGTATCGAGTTGTGCGGAAAATGATGCAAATCTCTGAAGAGGAATTGCATCGTATTTTCCACGCTCTACTAAATCGACAAGTGAGGTAAGTTCAGAAACAAGATTTGCATGTCGAGTAACTGTCCTTTTAAGCAACGACCAGCAGATAATCGAATCGGAGGGATCCATGCGCGCCGACTCGAACCCCTTGGCGAGGAGACTTAGGGCAGTGAGCGAACCCTGCGCTCCCGTCAGCGAAACACTAATAAACTCCTTCTTCAACTGATTCCTCTCCGGCTGAAAATCGGTACAAGAAAACGAGATGAACGCGGCGAGCGCCGTAAAAGCAAGAGCGATTCGCTTCATATCTTTCCCCTTTCGTGTTTGATTTATTGTGAAGCTGCATGAATTAGGATAGAGTAAATAAATATAATTGTCAATATTGTCTTTTCGAGCCTATTTTCTATACTTTCCCTGCATCACTAGTGGCTAGTCACTAGTGGCTATCACCTACTCCAATGCGTGCCTGCGAACGGTGCGGAAAATCATCAATCATGGGCGGAACGCGGAAACTGCTCCGCGGACATTATAATCCGACCGCATGGGGAAAAAAGCGCGCGAATTTGCAGTGGACGCGCCTCTTGCGGCCGGGGCGGCGATCGCTCGTCTGCACCAACTGCCTCCGAACGCTTATGAAAACTGCACGGGCTGGAAAATAGATACGTGATACAAAAAACACCCCCTCGGGGGCGTTTTAAATTAGAGAATCGGTCTCACCGCCGGCACTATCTCGTCTTCATCGACAGGAGGCCGCAACGGCTCTTCGAATTCGTCGTCGGCTGGCTCACTCCCACCGTATGCGGCACCCGCGATAGTTTCGCTGATACCGTCAAGCGTCGTCTCTGGTTCTTCATGCAACCCTTGCATGATTTCGAAACTAAAATCATCTACCCGATCTCTGTGGCGACATGACATCCTCCCTAATTATGAATGTTCGATGAGATGACTATACCACTCTCGAAAAACTTGTCTACCCCGCAAAAACGGTGCATACTGGAACGCAGCGGGCTGTAGTATAGCGGCCTGCCGCCACGGCGGTGTCAGCCGCAGGCGGTAGTACGCATGTTCCCTCCGGCTCCCGAGCGAAAGCGAGGTCTGCCGGAGCAATCCCGCGGAGCGGGACATGGGGTACCTTGAACTTTGCCTGACGGTATTTTAGGAAACGGGCTGTAGTATAGCGGTAGTACGCATGCATGGGGTGCATGTAGTCCGGGTTCGACTCCCGGCAGCCCGACCAAATCAATAAACTGGATATGCGCGCTGAATCAAATCTAGACAGGCTTTTGCAGACCATGTTTCCGAGGTTACACAAAGACCCCTACGTCTTTATGACGTCCAAAAAAGGTTTTTCAGCTAAAATCAGCGCAGGGGCTGTGATGACATTCAAAGAAAATGAAGGTATTACTTTAATTATCGAGCGAGACAAGGCTAGTGTAGTGCAGAAAAAGAACCAAGACACCTGGGCCATGATCACCCTTCAAGTACATTCGGATTTAAACGCGGTTGGATTCCTAGCCGCATTAACCCAAAAATTGGCTGAGGCTAAGATTCCTGTAAATGCGGTCTCGGCCTTTCACCACGATCACATTTTTGTACCTTGGGCAAGGCGACACGAAGCCATGAAGATACTGAGATCGTTTAGAGTGTAATTTCTTCGGTGGTATCCGAGTATAGTGGTTTTAGCTCAAGTTCCACCACCCCGACCAAAAAAGAAAGATGCCGGCAGAGCCGGCATCTTTCTTTTATCCCACCTAGTTTTTCGTCTTCCCCGCCCATAGGTAGAGGAGGGGGCTCGCCACGAAAATAGACGAGTAGGTTCCAATGACCGTTCCTACGAGGATCGTGAGGACAAAGTAGAAGAGGGACGGCGGTCCTATCACAAGCAGCGCCACGAGGACCAGGATGAGCGTGAGCGAGGTGTTCACCGACCGCGCGAATGTTTCCGTCACGCTCTGGTTAATGACCTCCGCGAGCGAGTACTTCTTCCCGCGGGATTTCAGGAGGTGCTCGCGGATGCGATCGAATACGACGATCGTGTCGTGGACCGAGAACCCCATCACGACGAGGAGCGCCACGATGAAGTTCGTGTCGATCTCGACGCCTCTCCACGCCCCGAGGACCGCGAGCATGCCGGTCGGGATGATCACATCATGGAAAAGAGAAATGAGCGTCGCGACCCCGTATTTCCATGACCGCACCGGTTCCGATACCTTCCGGAACGCCCACGCGACGTAGAGCGAGATGCCGAGGAGGACCAACCCGATCGCCCAGAAGGCCTTGTTCCTGAGTTCGGCGCCGATCGTGGGGCCGATACTCGAGAAGCTTTTCTCCTCGTATTCCCCAAGATCCTGCAGGGCATCGCCGTACCGATCGTGCTCGTCGGGCGTGATGCTCGGAAGCCGAATGAGCATGCCCCCATCGCCGGCTCGTTTCACCTGTACCTCGTGTCCGGGTATCGCGCCCTTCAGCGCCGCGCGTACTGCCTCCTCGGTAACCGAGGTGTCAGTCATGACCACGCTCCACTGGGTCCCGCCCCTGAGGTCAATCCCCTGCCGCAGGCCGAACAGCGCGACCGCGACGACGCTCGCGAGCACAAGCACCGCCGAGAATCCCAAAAAGTAATTCCTTTTTTCGACGAGGGGTATCATTGATTAGAAATGGAACGTGCCGCAGGCGTTCCCGACAGCGCCGCCGTTTTTTCTTTCGAGAGAAATATCCGAAGGAACGTCCGGGTCACGGTGATCGCCGAGAACATCGAGACGAGGACGCCGATGAAGAGCGTGAGCGCGAATCCGCGCACGAAGCTCGAGGTGAAGGAATAGAGGACCGCCGAGGTGATGAGGGTCGAAATGTTCGAGTCGCGGATCGACGTCCAGGCGCGCTTGAATCCCTCCTCGATCGCCGAAACGCGCGAGAGGCCCCGCCGGAGCTCTTCTTTCGTCCGCTCGAACACGAGCACGTTCGCGTCGACCGCCATGCCGATCGAGAGGATGAATCCGGCGATGCCCGAGAGCGTCATCGTCACACCGAAGAGCTTGAAAAGCGCGAGCGCGAACGCGATGTAGATGACGAGCGAGAGCGACGCGAACACTCCGAGGAGGCGGTAGTAGAGCAGCATGAACACGATGACCGCGAGCGTGCCCACGACGCCGGCGGCAATGGCGCGGGCGAGCGAATCGTATCCGAAGTCGGCGTCAATGGTCTGCTGGTTTATGAGCGTGATGGGCGCCGGGAGCGCTCCCGCGTTGAACCGCTCGACGAGCTGGCGCGCCGCGTCGACAGTGAACCGTCCCGTGATCTGCGCCTTCCCGCCGCTGATCTTCTCCTGCACCGTCGGCATTTCGATGAGGGCGTTGTCAAGAAAGATAGCGAGCGGCTTGCCGATGTTTTTCGCAGTCAGATCCTCAAAAATTTTCGCTCCGTCGCCAGTGAATTCAATGGCGACCTGCGGTTTTCCGGTCACCGAATCGATAGTCACCTGCGCCCCCTGTACGTAGCGCCCGTTCAATTCAGTCAACACGAATTCGGCGGTCGAAGTTCCCTCCCGTTCAATTTCCACCACCTCCCGAAAATCGAGGAACGGCGTGGCACCGATCTCACGGATCGCCTGTCGAACATCGCGGATGCCCGCGAGCTCGACCACGAGCCGGCTCGCGTCTCCCGCGGTTTCGGTGTACACCCGGGGTTCGCTCACCCCGAAGAGGTTCACGCGCCGCTCAATCACGTCGCGCAATCCCTTAACGACGGAATCCCGGTCCACGACCGGCACTTCCGAAAGATCGATCTCATACGCAAGAAAGCTTCCCCCCGCGAGATCAAGTCCGAGCTTCCACGGGAGTACCGAGCCGATTCTCTCCCACAGCGGCTGGTAGACAAACACGCCGCACGCGAGCGCGAGGGCGATGAGCACAGCGAGGACAAAACCGAGCGGCCTCTTCTTCATTCCGCTCAGTATATTATAATAAGTGTGATGCAATATCAACTCACCACACTCGCTCTGGGCGAAGTTTCGAAAGAGATGCGCGGCAGCGTGTTCCAGATGAAGACGCTCCGAAGCGCGCCGCACTATTTCGAGACCTCGGTCCCCCACCAGGTCCTGCTCGAAGATCGAACGCTCATGATCGGCGGGCGCAATATCGTTTTCTCGCTCCGCGGATACCCGCCCGACATCCTGCTCATCCAGACCATCACGAACGTCGCCGACATCTTCTCATCGGATGTGTTCGACCTCGAAGACGTCATTTATAAGAAATGCCATGAGATTCTCCAAGAGTACGGGGGAGCTAAAAAATTCAGCGAACTCTACTCCATTTTCCAGGTTTCGAAGTACGAGGGAGACGCGGACCAGTTCTTAACGCATGCGCCGATGATCGCGTCGCTTCTCAAATCCGAACGCATCGAGCTGGACCCCAAAGAGATCGAGTACACGCTCTCAACCAACTTTCGGTACGCGAAAAACGACCTCGCGATCATCGACTGGGACGGGGCGTTCATTTTCGACAACGAGGGGAACTTCAAGCAGGCCATTGAGCTCCTCACGCTTGCGAACGTCCAACTTCTCCGGCACCGCATTGTTGACCGGAAGCTCGATGAACAGCTCGAACAAATCGCCACCCTCCTCAAGATGCCGCCGAAACGGTTCTCGGTTTTCCGGTACACGAATAAGGAGGTGAGCCGGCACTTGAGCGAACTCTTGAAGCACCGCATGGCATCGTTTGCGGCCTTCCAAACCACCGAGCGGGAAATAAAACTCATCGGCGACTGGTACTCGGCACGCCTCTACGACCTCGCCACACATAAGTTCCGCATCCACGAGTGGAAGCATCACATCAAAGAGAAGCTCGATTCGGTTGAGGATGTCTACACCGCCATGGTCGAGAATTTCGGACTGACCCGCAAGGACCGCGCCGAATTCGTCCAGATCATCGCCTTCTTCGTCTTGCAGATCGGCTGGTTCGCGCTCATCATCCTCGAATTCTTCTACTTTACGCGGTAGCCTGGCGTACCGTGGGATAAAAAACGCCCCTGACTGTGTCGCGGGGGCGGATCGTTTCACGGACTCCTAACGCATCGCCATGACGAGATTACAGGCGCTGCAGTACCACTGGTCGGGATTGTCGGGGTGCTTCGCCTTTCGTTCGGGGGTCGTGAAATACTTCACGAGTTTCCGCTGCGGGTCATTTATTTTGCACATCGTCTGATGGTTCCGCCATTGTTCTTCGGCGAATCGTACCACTTCCGCTTCGCACCCATCACACAAACAGAAGGCTCCGTGGGTCGGAATACCATTGCGCATGCTGTGTCCTCCTCGGGTGATGTTCTGCGCTCATCTTCGCGCGAGGACATTCGAAAGTCAACCACCACGGGCTGAAGCCCGTGGCTTGTTGACTGCGCCCGCTTCGCGGGAGATTTCGCTTGACCCTCGGCCTGAAGGCCGGGGCTTGCGCTTGGGCTGTCAACTGTTCACGACCGCCGCAGGCATGATCTCGAAGAGACTTGCGTCCCTGCTGAAACGCGAACGGGACGCCTCATCGAACGCGACGTCCCCTTGTATGGCACCTCGCAATGCTTCCGCGAGCCCGCGCGACATGTCGGGAGAGCTCACCGGATCTCCAAGAGTTCAACTTCGAACGTGAGCGTTGAATTCGCCGGGATCGGCCCCACCGCGCGGCTGCCGTACCCCAGCTCGGGGGGGATGGTCAGCTTCCGCTTCCCTCCCACCTTCATCCCAATGACGCCGTAGTCCCATCCTTTAATTACCTCACCCGCACCGAGCGTAAAGACGAACGGCTCTCCCCGGTCAAGCGAGCTGTCGAACTTCGTCCCATCGGCGAGAGTCCCCGTGTAGTGAACGACCGCCCGCTTCCCATGTTTTATCTCGAGGCCGGTCCCGACCGTGATATCGTCGATTTTCAGCTCAACCGAGGGGGACGCGGGAACGGGCGCGACGGGAGGGGTGTTTTGGTTCATAGGCTCCGATAGGGCGAACTGGTCCTCGATCGGCTGTGACGCGAGGGGTCCTTCGGAGATCGGTCGTTGTGCGGGCGGCTCATACACATACGCGATAACGAGAACGAGAACGACCGCGACTGCGCCGTAGAGGATGGTGCGAAGAATGTCATGCGTTAGCATCGTGGGGGTATTCTATCACGTCTCCGGCTCCACTGACAAACGGTCGCCCAATCGCGTACCCGTCCGAGCGATAGTGCCGGCCGGAAGTTCAAGAACATTCCGCCATCTCGGGTTCCAAAAGAACGCACGAAATGGCTTCAGGCACTCGCGGGCGGCGCGGACCGTCCCTTCCTCGTCGAAAATGACGACGTCTATCGGGAACCGCATTCCGACGGTGTGTATCCCCCATCGCGTCCGGAAGAAGAGTGCGCGCGGCGACGCGGCGCCTATGAGGCCGACCGCCTTCGCGCTGAAGGCGCGGGCGTCCCGGACTCCCGCCGCGACCGGAACACCCTGTGTCTCATTAAAAACCTGCATGCGTTAGATGAAACACGACCGGAGGAGCTCAATGTTCTTCGCGTCCGGGCCTTCGTCTTCAAACCCCGGCACCTCGAGGAGCCAGACCTTGTCGCGCAGGCGCGGCTCGCCCGCGAGCGCCCGGAACCCATCAATCCCGATGAACCCCTGCCCGATGTTCTCGTGCTTGTCATGGTGCGAACCGGCGGCGGTTTTCGAATCGTTCGCGTGGATGACCTCGATGTTCTCGAGACCCACCGCCCGGTCCCACTCGTCGAAGAGCTTCTTCACCATCTCCCCGGTGTACTCCATGATCTGCCCTGCTTCGAGGGCGTGCGCCGTATCGAAGCAGACCTTCACCCGCTCCGAGTTCACCTTTTTGAAAAGGTACTCCATCTCCTCGATCGCCGCGCCGATTTTTTCGCCGCCACCCGCGGTGTTTTCCATGAGGAGATGCGTGTGTCCGGGTACCTCTTTCAGCACCTTTTTCATCCCCTCAACCTCCTGGTCGAGCGCCGCCTCTCGGCTCATCCCCTTCGAGGAACCGATGTGAAAAATGAGGCCGTTGATGCCCAAGGCGTCCGCGATCTTCAGGTGGTCGACCAGACTCCTGACCGACTTAAGGTAAAAAATATCGTTCGAGCTCGCAAGGTTCACGAGGTACGCCGCGTGGAGGTAGGCGGCCTTGAGGCCACTCTTCACATACGCTTCCTTGAATCGTTGTACATTGTCTGTTGTTGGTTGTCTCGTTGTCCACGACTGCGGCGATGCCCCAAAGAACTGGATGGCATCCGCGCCGATGCGTCTAGCATTCAGAACGGCGCTCGCGACACCTCCTTCCGCCGATACATGTCCGCCGATGATTGGCATTAGTTCAATTGTATCAGACACTAATATCAGGCCTTTTTATTGAACGACTCGCGACCACGGAGCGTGCGGTGGTAGGAAATCGCGAACCGGTGCGCCTCGTCGCGGACGCGGATGAGCGTCCGCTCGTCCGTCCACGTCGGCAGCGGGCCCACGAACTCGTTCTTTTTCCGCGTCGGGCCCTTCGCGATGCCGACAACGGGGATCTTCACGCCGTTCTCGGCAAGCACCTTCAATACCACATTCACCTGCCCACGCCCGCCATCCACGAGCATCAGGTCCGGGAGCGGCCAGTCGTTCCCGAGCCGCCGCGCGATGATCTCCCGGAGCATGCCTGTGTCACCGCCAGCTAAACTGGCAGGATGAGGTGTATTTTGCCCGCCTACAGCTTTCGCAGTATGGCGGGTCGGCTTCGGCGGCACAACCCACCGAAGCCGAAATTTCCGATACTCGTCTTTGTCTGGCGCCAAACCGGAGGCCAGGCCGGTGCTCGTGAAGACCACCATCGAGCCGACGGCGGAGGTCCCCGAGATGTTCGAGATGTCGTACCCCTCAATCCTGCGAGCGACGGGTGACGAGAGACGAGTAGCACCGACGTCGCCGAACTCGTCCCGGTTCACGAGCGCCGTGTCGCGGATGTGCCGGAGGGCGAACACCTGGCCGCGGATCTTCGCGGCGCGCTCGAACTCGAGTCGCTTGGCCGCCGCCGCCATCTCCCGCTCGAGCGACCGGAGAACGGCCTGCTTCCTGCCCCGGAAAAAATCTTTGATGTAGCGGACCGTCTTCGCGTACTCGCGCGCAGAAAGCGTGCCCGTGCACACACCAGGGCACATCCCAATCTCGAAGTTGAAACACGCCCGCCTTCGTTTCGCTTCGGCGGGTAAAGCCGTTAGACGTTTCAATTCTTCCGGAGGATGGAGATTATACGGGAAGATGCGCCGGATGATGCGGAGCGCCTCCTTTAGGTTCGACGCGGACGTGAAGGGGCCGAAGAGCGTTCCCCTACTCTCTGCGGCGAGCTCCTTCCCGCGAACTAAGAGGACGCGCGGGAACCGCTCCCGCGTAATCTCGACGTAGAGGAAACTCTTGTCGTCCTTCTCGCGAATGTTCCACGGCGGCTGATGCTTCTTGATGAGCGCGGATTCGAGGATGAGCGCCTCGAGCGCTGAATCGGTCTTCCGGTACTCCACGCTCCGGATCTCCGAGACCAGCCGCTCAATGCGGGAACCATGCGCCTTCTGGAAGTAGCTCGAGACGCGCCGCTTCAGATTTCCTGCCTTCCCGATGTAGAGGAGGTGCCCCTTCGCCCCCTTCATAAGGTAGACGCCGGGAGTCTCCGGCAGGTGGCGGTAGGGCTTTTTCATACCACCCCCATCATCATCCAAAAACCACCAATGCTCAAATCGCGTTGACACCGGACCCGGCCGTGCCTACAATGGAGACAGTTCATCACCACATCATACACGGAGGTTCCAATGAACGACCGGATCACGACCGTACTTACGGGATGCGCGGCGCCCGTCATCGTACTCGTCCTCATCGGGGCGGTAACATTTTTCATCAGCCTTGGACTTCCCGTTCCGGGATGGGAACCGTGGGCCGAGTACCAGTCCATGATTTTCTTCCTCGCTGGGATATTCGCGCTCATGGGCATCATGGACTACCGGAAGCGATGCCTCACATTCCGGGAGCTCATAAACTTCCTGGGAAGCTTCCTCTTCACAGCGACCGTCATCAGTGCCGTTTTTCGCTATCCACCTTACGTCGCGCACGGAAACGCCGTTTTCCTATGCTTCGTAATAACGACAGTCTGCATGGGCTTTGGGCTCCTCATGGGCGTGCTTCTGGCGTGGAAACTCAGAGCGCCACGGACCGATACCGCTCCCTAGGGAGCGGTTTTTTTACTTTTCTGAGATTCAAACAAAAGGCGCCCGAGAAAGGCGCCGTACTATTTCGTTCTGCACCAGGCGTGGAGGAGCATCGCGCTCGGCCCGACATCGATGAAGCGTTCGAAGAGCCGGATGCTCGTCGCGAGGTTCAGCGATGCGACAACCTTAGAAACGTTCACCGTTCCCTGCAGTTCGCTAGGGGTTCTCCGCTCTTCCTTGTGCACCCGCTTCGATCCACACGAGAGGCACGTGACCTCGAAGATGAAGTTCCAGTCGGACGTCTTCATGAACCGGAGCGCCTTGATGACGCCGCGCACCGGACCCGTAATCACCATCGTACACGGATCGCGCTGGCGCTCCCGACACCGGTCACATTTCCCGATGAAGTAGATGGGTTTCATAGGAAGGCCTCCGGACGAGACGGTGCGCTCGGGGAGCGCCGCGGCGCGGACGAGACGATCTTGCCGAGGCAACGAATTTCGCAATCCTCCACGTTGTAGACGTAGAAAGAGTCCCCCCGGGTGAAACCGATGAGGAAAAGCCTGCCGCTGAAGAACCGGTGGATGAGGAGCAAATCCAGCGGGTAGCTGGTCTCCGGGTCATCGTAGACGAGAATGGCGCACGGCTGGCCGCCGAAAATCTCGAACTTCTCTCCAGGAACGAGCGTGCACCGCTCGAGGCGCGCAAAGAGTTCGTTCGAATCATCCGGGGTCTCGAGACTGAGGCCTAGATACAGCCCTCCGAAGAAAGCGAGTACCGCGAGGAGCGTTCCGATCGTTCGGTTCATGAAAAATCTCCTTTGCTACCGTGATGTGAAAAAGGCTGATTTTACGGTACCACACCAAGACAATATTGTAAATCGTGCTACTTGACAGTAGAACTGATATAATATACAATAGCACCAGCGTTCAATTAACATCATTCACATATCAAGAGAGGAAAACATGAAACTGTCTGCGTATCTCATTGCGATACTCGTCGGTTCTGCCGGGGCAGTCGCCATGATCCTGATCGGCCTGACCGAAGAATACCTCCCTTTCATTCCTCCGCTCGTCGGTACCGGCCTCATCGTGTACTTTCCCTTCACCGTCGTGGAAGAAATGGAGAGTAATCCGAAACGCTTCAAACCCATAGCACTTGCCGGGATTGCGGCGGGGATGACAACGCTCATCGTGGTGATCTCGGTGGCAGCGAGCACCGACAGCGTGAGCAGTTCTCTGTATATTGGTCTCGAAACCTCTTTCTTCGCGCTCATGGGTCTTTGCTTTGGAGGATTCCTAGGTATAGCTACACGTGCTTTAGGAAAAAAAATCCTACGAATCTGCGGAGAAGAAGATGACGAGCCGTCATCCTCAACGACCAGCGAAGAACAACATGAACCAACCGCTGCCTAATGGTGACAATGTTAACCGCTCATTCGTGAGCGGTTTTTTTACTACACAAGCGCCTTCTTGAGGTAGGGCCCGGTCGCGCTTCCGCCTTTCTTCGAGACCGCTTCGGGCGTTCCTTCCGCGACCACCTCGCCCCCATTTTCGCCGCCGCCAGGCCCCAGGTCGATCACCCAGTCGGCGGATTTCACCACGTCCAAGTTGTGTTCGATGACGACGACCGTGTTCCCACGGTCCACGAGGCGAGAGAGCACCTTCAAAAGCTGGTCCACATCCGCAAAATGGAGGCCGGTCGTCGGCTCGTCTAAAAGATAGAGCGTTCGCCGCGTATCGCGCTTGCCGAGCTCCGCTCCGAGCTTCACGCGCTGCGCCTCCCCGCCCGAGAGCGTCGTTGCGGACTGGCCGAGCTCGATGTAGCCCAACCCCACTTCGTCGAGAATTGAAAGCCGATCATGGAGCCAGGGGATGTCTTTGAAGAAGTCCACGGCCTCCTCGACCGTCATCTGGAGCACCTCAAAGATGTTCTTCCCCCTATACTCCACCTCGAGCGTCTCGCGATCGAACCGCTTCCCCTTGCACACGTCGCAGGTGACGTAGACCGTGGGGAGGAAATGCATCTCGATGGCGATCGTGCCGTGCCCCTCGCAGTTCTCGCACCGGCCCCCCTTCACATTGAAACTGAACCGGCTGGGCGTGTAGCCGCGGACGCGCGCGTTCTCGGTCGCCGCGAAAAGGTCCCGGATGTAGGTCCACGCGCCGACGTAGGTCGCGGAGTTCGACCGGGGCGTCCTGCCGATGGCGGACTGGTCCACGTTCACGACGCGATTCAAGTGTTCCAGGCCCGTCATTCCCTTATGAGCGCCGACCTTGTACGCCGCGCTGTTCCACCGGTTCGCGAGCGCCTTATAGAGCACGTCGTAGACGAGCGAGGACTTGCCGGACCCTGACACACCCGTTATCGCGGTCATCCGTCGGAGCGGAATCGCAACGTCAATGTCCTTGAGGTTGTTCTCGGAGGCACCCTTGATCATGAGAAAATCGGTGTTTTTAGTGACTGGCCGCCGTTTTTCGGGAACGTCGATGAACCGTCTCCCTCTCAAATACTCAAGAGTGAGGGAGACGGGTCCCGCCTTTTCCGTGTCGGCGGGATTGCGCCCCGTAACCTCCCGCCCCGCCTCTTTCACATCGGCGGGATTGCGCCCCTTAACCTCGCGGGATGAGGGCGGGAACTTCGCGGGTCGGGATGTGGGCGGGAACTTGCCTTCGAGAATCTCCGGAATCGGGCCGGCGGCGACCACATGTCCGCCGTGGACGCCCGCGCCGGGACCGATGTCCACCAGGTAGTCGGCGGAGCGGATGGTCTCCTCGTCGTGCTCGACCACAATGACCGTGTTCCCCAGGTCGCGAAGTTCGTGGAGGGTCTTCAAGAGTTTCGCGTTGTCGCGCTGATGGAGGCCGATGGTCGGTTCGTCGAGGATGTAGAGCGTCCCCACGAGGCGCGAGCCGATCTGGGATGCGAGCCGGATGCGTTGGGCCTCGCCGCCCGAGAGGGTCCCCGCCTTAGATCGGAAGAGCGTCGTGGAG